>JAFLDI010000255.1 GCA_017302485.1 Burkholderiales bacterium
CCGGCCCTGCCACATGACCGCCGAGCAGGTGCTGGTGGCCGCACGCGAGCGCCAGCCCGAGCTGGCCCGCGCCACCGTCTACGCCACGTTGCAGCTCTTCGTGCGCCAGCAGCTGCTGCGCGAGTTGCCGGTGGAGGGCGCCTCCACGGTGTACGACTCCAACCTGACGCCGCACCACCATCTCTACAACGTCGACACCGGCGAGGTTCTGGACCTGCCGCCCGAGGCGCTGCAGGTGATGGGTCTGCCGGCGCTGGATCCGACACTGCAGGTGGAGGGCATGGATGTGATCGTGCGCGTGCGCGCCCGGCCCTCGCTCAGCGCCGTCGCGCCACCCAGCGCGTGACATGGCCCGGGCCCTGGTGCCCGCTGCCCTCGGACAGCGCCACCTCGCCTTCGAAGGCCAGGGTCTCGTCGAGCAGGTCGCCCATCTCGGCGCGCAGGTCGGCCAGCGTCAGCAGCATGTCGATGTCTCTGGGGCCGCCGCTGGTGTAGCCCTGCAGCTGCCGCGGATGAAAGCCCTCGACGATGCACCAGCCGCCGGGCGAGAGCAGGCTGGCCAGCTGCGGATGGGCCACCCGGCGCACTGCTGACGGCAAGTGGCAGTAGACCAGCACCAGCGCGTCGAAGCGCTGCCGGGGCGGCGTCCAGTCGGCCAGGTCGGCCCACTGGGCTGAATACCGATGCGACACGCCCTGCTGGTCGGCCAGCGCCCGGGCCTTGGCCAAGCCGGCCTCGGCATAGTCCAGTGCCAGCACCTGATGGCCTTGGGTGGCCAGCCAGACGCCGTTGCGCCCTTCGCCGTCACCCGGCACCAGTACCTGCGAGGCCTGCGCCAGCAGGGCGGCCTGCTGGCGCAGGAAGGCGTTGGGCTCGGTGCCATATTTGTGGCCGGGGGCGGCGAAGCGTTCGTTCCACTGGGCTTGCATGGCGTGATCGCTGGGGTGACGGTGAGTGCCGCATTGTCGCGTCATACTCTGCGCAACCCCGTGTCCCGCCGCACCCACCAGCCATGAGCGACCTTCCTGATCCTGAGGCCGAGCGCGCCCCGCGCGCCCTGCCCCCCGACGACGCGCTGCGCGCCCAGTTGCACGACGAGGTGCATGCGCGCCCCTCGGCGCGCATCCGCCTGCCGGCGCTGGTGGTTTTCGTGGCCGTGCTCAATGAGGGCGTCAGCCGCGACGACGAATGCGCCCACCTGCAGCGCCTGCCCGGTCATGCCCACCTCACGCCGGTCGACCTGGCCGCCAACTTCCTGCGCCTGCGCTTTGCAGACCACACGCTGAAGTGGGAGCGCCACACCGAGTTCACCCGCTATGCGCTGGTGCAGCCGCTGCCGGCCGACGCCGCGCCGGGTGCGGTGCAGCCGGCCCTGCTGCCCGAGCTGCGCATCGCCGCGGACTGGTGGCAGGCCATTCCCGGGCGCACCGTGGCGGCGGTGCAACTGGTGATGGTCAACCACCCGATCGAGGATCCCCATGCCGCGCTGGCGCTGGGCCAGCGCTGGTTTGGCGGCAAGACGGTGGTGGCCTCGCTGATGGGCAATGGCGAGGCCGGCCCGGGCCACTCGATCGCCGTGACCAACTTCCGACTGGCCGACGACGGCTTCGAGCGCATGCTGGTGATCGCCCCGCCGGGCACCAGTGAGACGCGCGCCGGGCGCATCTCGCAGCGCCTGCTGGAGCTGGAGATCTACCGCCTGATGGCGCTGCGCGGCCTGCCGCTGGCCAAGCAGATTGCGCCACTGCTGGCGCGCAGCGAGGGCGAGCTGGCCGCGGTCACCGCGCGGCTGGAGGCGCGCGATGCGTCGGAGGCCGAGCTGCTCGACGCGCTGATCCATGTGGCCGCCCGCATCGAGCGCGCCACCGCCGAGCACGCCTTCCGCTTCTCGGCCACCGAGGCCTATGACGCTCTGGT
Organism: Burkholderiales bacterium; assembly: GCA_017302485.1. Taxonomy (GTDB): domain Bacteria; phylum Pseudomonadota; class Gammaproteobacteria; order Burkholderiales; family Burkholderiaceae_C; genus Ideonella. The sequence continues at coordinate 1,918 of JAFLDI010000255.1, forward strand.
GCGCCAGCGCATCGCCGAGCTGCGCGAGCGGCCCATCCCGGGCACGCAGACGATCGGCGAGTTCATGCAGCGCCGTCTGTCGCCGGCCATGGCCACGGTGGCCTCCACCGCGCAGCGCCTGGCCTCGCTGAGCCAGCGCACCGAGCGCGCCAGTGCGCTGCTGCGCACGCGGGTCGACATCGCCACCGAGACGCAGAACCAGCAGCTGCTGGCCAAGCTCACCCGCGGCCAGCAGCTGCAGCTGAACCTGCAGTCCACCGTGGAGGGTCTGTCGATCGCCGCGATCTCGTACTACGTGGTCAGCCTGCTGCTCTACGGTGGCAAGGCGCTGAAGTCGATCGGCCTGCCGATCAACCCCGAGATGGCCGCCGGCGCACTGATCCCGCTGGTGCTGTGGGCGGTCTGGAAGGCCACCCAGCGTGTGCATGCGCGCCTGATGGGTGGCGAACATCAGGATCATACCCTGTAGGGTATAGTGCCGATGGCTGGCGAGGCCTTGTCCCTCGCCGCACAATCGCTGCCTTGCCGTCCCTCCTGTCCCCTGCCATGGCCCAAGCGCATCCCTTGAAGTTCCTCCAGCCCGGCTGGTACGCGATCCCGATGGGCTTGAGCGGCCTGGCGCTGGCCTGGTTGCGCGCCACCCCGCTGATGGGCGAGATGGCCACGGGCTTTGCCCTGGTGGTGGGCGCGCTGGCGGCGCTGGTGTTCGCCACGCTGCTGGTCTTCACGGTGTTGCGCGGCCAGCGCCACCCCGAGGCCTGGGCCGAGGACCGCAAGCATCCGGTGCGCCACGCCTTCATTGCCACCCTGCCCGTGTCGGCTTTGCTGCTGGGCTCGCTGGCGGCGCAGCTCGGGCTGCAGCATCCGTTGGTCAGCGCGCTGTGGTGGGCGGGATCGCTGGGGCAGTTGATGACCACGGTGTGGGTCATGGCCCGCTGGTGGACCCCCGCGACCCAGGGCGGCCTGTCGTGGATGGCGGTGACACCGGCACTGTTCATCCCGGTGGTGGGCAACATCATCGCGCCGCTGGGCGGCGTGCCGCTGGGGCATGAGCTCTGGGCGGCGGCGCAGTTCGGCATCGGTCTGCTGTTCTGGCCGGTGGTGCTGGTGCTGCTGCTGACGCGGATGATCGTCCAGGGTCCGGTGCCGGAGCGTCTGCTGCCCACCGCCTTCATCCTGGTCGCGCCACCAGCGCTGGCCGGGTCGGGCGTGCTGCTGCTGGGCGGCTCGCCCGTCGTGGCCTGGGCCTGCTGGGGCATGGCGGCCTTCACCTTCGCCTGGGTGGGCTATGCGCTGGCCGGGCGCATCCGCAACCTGCCCTTCGCACTGCCGCACTGGGGCATGAGCTTCCCGCTGGCGGCGTTCACCTCGCTGACCTTGCGCCTGGCCGAGGCGGGCAGCCCGCTGGCGGTGGCCGGGCCGGTGCTGCTGGCCCTGACCAGCATCATCATCCTGGGACTGGCCATGGGCACCGTGCGTGGCCTGCGCGACGGCACGCTGCTGGCGCCCGAGCCGGTGGCGCCGATCATTCCTGACACTTCCGCCTGAGGACCGTCCGATGAAACAAGCCATGGATCTGGTGATGGCCGCCAAGGCCCGCGTCACCGAAGTGCCCGCCGCCGACGCCGCCGCCGCGGTGCGCGACGCCGACGTGCTGATCGACGTGCGCGAGGAGTCCGAGTTCGCCGCCGGCCACATCCCGGGCGCCATCCACGCCTCGCGCGGCATGCTGGAGTTCAAGCTCAGCGCCAACCCGGCACTGCAGGCCCGCGACCTGAAGGTGCTGCTGTACTGCAAGACCAGCGGCCGCGCCGCACTGGCGGCCGTGGCCATGCAGGAGATGGGCTACCTGAACGTGCGCTCGATCAGTGGCGGCTACGACGCCTGGGTGGCCGCCGGCCAGCCCGTGGCGCGGCCGGAACAACCGAACTTCGGCTGATTCCGCCTGCGGCTGCGGCACACTGCGGGGCATGACCGCCGCCCCGTCCCTGCTCGTGGCCTGCCTGTGTGCCGGCTGGTGCACCACCTGCGAGGCCTACCGCTCCACCTTTGATGCGCTGGCCGCGCGCCATCCGCAGGCCGACTTCGTCTGGGTCGACATCGAGGACCATGCCGATGCGCTGGAGGACGATGACGGCCACGCGCCCGACATCCAGAACTTCCCGACGTTGCTGCTGCTGCAGGATGGCCAGCCGCGCTTCTTCGGCACGGTGTTGCCGCATGCGGCGGTGGTCGAGCGCCTGCTGGCCGAGGCCGCGCGCTCAGCGCTGCCGCGGCTGAGCGATCCGGGCAGCCAGGTGCTGGCGCGCGCGGTGCAGGTGCTGCAGCGCTCAGGCGCGCTGGACTGAGGCCAGCAGCGCCCGCGCCTGCAACCAGGACGGCAGCTCCTCGGCCGGCATCGGCTTGCCGATGTGCCAGCCCTGGGCCTCGTCGCAACCCAGCGCGCGCAGACGCTGCAGGATGGCGGCGTTTTCCACGCCCTCGGCCACCACGCTCAGACGCAGGTCGTGGCCCATGCGCACCAGCGCGCCGACCATCGAGGCCTTGTCGGCGTCCTGGTCCATGGTGCGCACGAACAGCATGTCGAGCTTGAGCTCATCCACCGGCAAGTCGATCAGCTGCGCCAGCGAGGTCTGACCGGCGCCGAAGTCGTCGATCGACAAGCGGAAGCCCTCTGCCTTCAGGTCGTGCAGTGTCTGCAGGGCGCGCTGCGGGTCGTGGGCGATCGCGCTCTCAGTGATCTCCAGGCACAGCCAGGCGGGCTCGGCGCCGTGGCGCTGCAACGCTGTGCGCAGGCGTTGCTGCAGCTCGGGCTTCATCAGATCGTGCGCCGACAGGTTCACCGAGACCCGGACCGGCAGCCCCTGTGCGCGCAGCGCGGCGGCCTGGCGTGAGGCCTCGTCGACCACCCACAGCGTCAACTCGTGGATGAAGCCGGTTTCCTCGGCGAAAGGAATGAACTGTACCGGGGGCACCAGGCCGCGCTGCGGGTGCTGCCAGCGCACCAGGGCCTCGGCGGCCAGCACCTGGTGGTCGGTCAGGTGCAGCTTGGGCTGCAGGTACAGGCGCAGCTGGTGGCCACGGATGGCCTGGCGCAGCTCGCCCAGCAAAGACAGGGTCTGGGCGCTGCCTGCATCGATCGACGGGTCGTAGGCCAGCATGCCGGCGGCGCGGCGCTTGCCCTCGGTCAGCGCCAGCAGTGCGCGGGCCAGCAGGGTTTCGGTGTCGCCGGCATGCAGCGGCGCGACGGCGATGCCCACGCCGGCGGACAGATCCACCGTTGAGCCGTCCAGCACCAGCGCGTGCTCGGTCAGCTGGCGCTGCACCAGCCGGGCCACCTCGCGCGCCCGCGCCACGTCGGCCCCGGGCAGCAGCAGCGCGAACT
>JAFLDI010000256.1 GCA_017302485.1 Burkholderiales bacterium
CCCCAGCCTGGTCGACAGCCAGTTCGCCACGCTGGAAGACCCGTCGGGCGAGCCCGGCGTGGTCAGCCTCGACGCCACCCTGCCGCTGGCCACGCTGCGCGAGCAGGTGCTGGCCTGGATGAAGGAATCGCACGATGTCTGCTGACACCCCCACCCGCGCCGCACCGCAGCGCTGGGCCGAGGCCGCGATGGCCGCCTGCCTGGCGGTGATGGCCGCGGCCGTCTTCGTCAACGTGGTGCTGCGCTACGGCTTCGGCAGCGGCATCGCCGCCAGCGAGGAGCTCTCGCGCCTGCTCTTCGTCTGGATGGTCTTCATCGGCGCCACCGCCGCCTATCCGCGGGGCGAGCACATGGCCTTCACCGCGCTGCTGGCGCCGCTGGCCGGCCGGCCGCTGGCGCTGCGCTGGGTCTCGCGCGGCATCCATGCGCTGGTGCTGCTGGCCTGTGCCCTGCTGGGCTGGGGCGCCTGGCAGCAGGTGGTGGTGGGCTGGGACAGCGCCAGCGTGGTGATGGGCTACCCCACGGCGCTGCTGCCGCTGCCGGCGCTGCTCAGCGCAGTGGCGATCGGCGTGATGGCGCTGCGCCAGTTGCTGGTGGGCCAGCCGGTCGCGCTGGGCCACGAGGCGGAGGTCGAGTGATGGGCCAGGGAACGATCGCGCTGCTGTTCGTGCTGGCGCTGCTGGCGCTGATGGGCGTGGGCCTGCCCATGGCCTTCGCGCTGGTGCTGACCGGCGCCTCGATGGCCTGGCTGCTCGACTTCTGGGACACCCAGCTGCTGGCGCAGAACCTGGTGGCCGGCATCGACAGCTTCCCGCTGCTGGCCGTGCCCTTCTTCATCCTGGCCGGCGAGCTGATGAACGCCGGCGGCATCAGCCGGCGCATCATCGACATGGCCCGCGCCTGGCTGGGCCATGTGCACGGCGGCCTGGGCTTCGTCACCATCGGCGCGGCCATCCTGATGGCCAGCATGAGCGGCTCGGCGCTGGCCGACACCGCCGCGCTGGCCACCATCCTGCTGCCGATGATGCGCAGCCAGGGCTACCCGATGGGCAGCTCGGCCGGGCTGATGGCCTCGGGCGGCATCATCGCGCCGATCATCCCGCCGTCGATGCCCTTCGTGATCTACGGCGTCACCACCAACACCTCGATCTCGGCGCTGTTCCTGTCGGGCATCGTGCCGGGCCTGATCATGGGCCTGGGCCTGGTGCTGGCCTGGCTGTGGCAGCTGCGCGGCATGGACGTCCAGGCCGATGCGCCGATGCCCATGGGCGAGCGCCTGCGCACCAGCGCCCGCGCCTTCTGGGCGCTGCTGATGCCGCTGATCATCATCGGCGGCATGAAGAGCGGCGTCTTCACGCCCACCGAGGCCGCGGTGGTGGCCGCCTTCTACGCGCTGGTGATCGCTGTCGTGGTGCACCGCGAGATGGGCCTGGCCGACCTGTACGGCGTGCTCACCCGCGCCGCCAAGACCACCGCCATCGTGATGTTCCTGTGCGCCGGCGCCCAGGTGGCCAGCTACATGGTCACGCTGGCCGACCTGCCCAACACGCTGAGCGGCCTGCTGGGCCCGCTGGTCGACCACCCGCGGCTGCTGATGGCGGTGATGATGGTGGTGCTGGTGCTGATCGGCACCGCGCTGGACCTGACGCCCACGATCCTGATCTTCGCCCCGGTGATGCTGCCGATCGCGGTGAAAGCCGGCATCGACCCGGTCTACTTCGGCCTGATGTTCGTGCTCAATGGCGCGATCGGCCTGATCACGCCGCCGGTGGGCACGGTGCTCAACGTCGTCGCCGGCGTCGGCCGGCTGCGCCTGGACGAGGTGATCAAGGGCGTGAACCCCTTCCTGGTGGTCTACCTGGCCATCCTCACGCTGTTCACCGTGTTCCCCGAGCTCGTCACCGCGCCCGTGCGCTGGCTGCGCTGAGCCCGCCTTCCCTGCCCTGCCCCCCCTCAAGGAGACCACCATGACCTTTCGCCGCACCCTGATCGCCACGCTCGCGCTGGCCGCCCTCGCCCCGCTGGCCTCCCAGGCCCAGGACATCAAGCCGCGCCTGATCCGCTTCGGCTACGGCCTGAACGAGCAGTCCAACCAGGGCCGCGCGGTCAAGCTCTTTGCCGAGGAGGTGGAGAAGGCCTCGGGCGGCAAGATGAAGGTGCGCGCCGTCGGCGCCGCCGCACTGGGCCCGGACACCCAGATGCAGCAGGCGCTGATCGGCGGTGCGCAGGAAATGATGGTCGGCTCCACCGCCACGCTGGTGGGCATCACCAAGGAGATGGCGCTGTGGGACACGCCCTTCCTGGTCAACAACGCCAAGGAGGCCGACGCCCTGCTCGACGGCCCGATCGGCAGCAAGGTCAAGGACAAGCTGCAGGACAAGGGCCTGGTCGGCCTGGTGTACTGGGAGAACGGTTTCCGCAACCTCACCAACAACAAGCGGGCGGTGGCCAGGCTGGAGGATCTGGACGGCATCAAGCTGCGGGTGATGCAGAACAACGTCTTCCTGGAGAGCTTCAAGACCCTGGGCGCCAACGCGGTGCCGCTGCCCTTCTCGGAGCTGTTCTCGGCGCTCGAGACCAAGGCGGTCGACGGCCAGGAGAACCCCTACAACACCATCCTGTCCAGCAAGTTCTACGAGGTGCAGAAGTACCTCACCGTGACCAACCACGTCTACAGCCCGTGGATCGTGCTGGTCAGCAAGAAGTGGTGGGACGGCCTGAGCAAGGACGAGCAGAAGGTGCTGATGGACGCCGCACAGAAGAGCCGCGCCTTCGAGCGCCAGGACACCCGCGCCGAAGCCGCCAAGGCCCTGGGCGACCTGAAGGCCAAGGGCATGCAGATCAACGAGCTGAGCCCCGCCGAGGCCGCCCGCATGCGCGACAAGCTCACCCGCGTCAACGCCAGCATCGCCGCCAACGTCGGCATGGACCTGTGGAACGAGACCCAGGCGGCCCTGGCCGCGCTGCGCAGCGGCAAGAAGTGACGTGAGCGGCGCAGCCGTCCATCCGCCGGCCGCGCCCGTTCATCGCCGAGATCCGCGCTTCGTCGCATCCCGCTGGCGGCGGCCGGCGGCGCTCCCTACAGTGCATTCCATCGACACCGCACTGACCCAGGAGCCCGCCATGACCACCCCCGCCTTCCAAGCCTCCAGCGTCCCGGCCCGTGCCAGCTTCCTGGCCCTGGCGCTGGTGATCACCGTGACCTTGCTGGCCAGTGTCGGCCAGGTGGCCGACCGGCAGTACGACGCCGCCCTGCTGGCCCAGAGCCAGGCCAGCGGTGTGCAACTGGCCGCCAGCGCGGTGCCCGCCGCCAAGGTCTGAGCACCCCGCCACGGCTCCCCCCACGAATCGCCCCGGCCCCGCCGGGGCGTTTTGCTTGGCGGCTCCCGTAGCATCGCCACCACTGCACGACCTGGAAGGATCCCATGCGCCGCACCCTGATCGCCGCCGCCCTCACCCTGGCCCTGAGCGCCCCAGCCTGGGCCGACACCACGTCGGCCGGCCACTCCTACACCCCGCCCGACGCCTTCACCCTGAAGGTCGACGGCGCACTGCTCAGCGCCACCGCGCCCGAAGGCGACCTGCGCATCACCCTGGTCGACCTGGCGCAGGCCAGGGATGCGGCCGACGCCGTGGCCCAGGCCTGGGCGCGGGTGAAACCAGGCTTCAACCGCACGCTGGAGCTGAGCACGGCGCGGGCCCCGCGCAACGGCTGGACCGACATCCAGGTCTTCGACTACCAGACCTCGCCCAACGAGAAGCTGGCGGTGCAGGCCGCGGCCCGCCGGCCGGCCCAGGGCGAGGGCTGGCTGGTGGTGCTGCTGGAGGGCTCGCAGGCCACGCTGGAGAAGCGCGGCGCCCCGATCGGCCTGTTCATCGGCAGCCTGCGGCCCAAGGGCTATGAGCGCGAACGCTTTGCCGGCCGTTCGCCCAAGCCCTTGACGCCCGAGCGCATCGAGCAGCTCAAGGCCTTCGTGGCGCAGGGCATGCGCGAGCTGCAGGTGCCCGGCGTGGGTCTGAGCTTCATCGAGAACGGCCGCGTGGTCTGGGCCGGCGGCCTGGGTGTGCGCCGCCTGGGCCGCCCCGAGCCGGTGGATGCCGACACGCTGTTCATGGCGGCGTCCAACACCAAGACCATGACCAGTGCGCTGATGGCCCAGGCGGTGGACGCCGGCCGGCTGCGCTGGGACCAGCCGGCGCAGGACGTGTACCCGCGCTTCCGGCTGGCGGACGCCGACACCACCCGCCAGGTCGAGGTGCGCCACCTGGTCTGCGCCTGCACCGGCATGCCGCGCCAGGACCTGGACTGGCTGTTCTCCGACGCCAGGGCGCCGGCCACGGCCACCTTCGACCAGCTCGCCCGCATGAGGCCCACCAGCCGCTTCGGCGAGGTCTTCCAGTACAGCAACCTGATGGTGGCCGCCGGCGGCTACATCGCGGCCGCCTCGCTCGAGCCCGGGAAGGAGGTGGGTGCCGCCTACGACCGCCAGATGCGCGAGCGCCTGTTCCAGCCGCTGGGCATGACGCGCACCACCTTCGACTATGCGCAGGCCCAGCGCGGCAACCACGCCAGCCCGCATGGCGACGACATCAACGGCATCACACGCGTGGCCGACATGGGCCTGAACTACACCATCGTGCCGGCGCGGCCGGCCGGCGCCGTGTGGACCAGTCCGCACGACTTCTCGCGCTGGGTGCTGATGGAGCTGAACAAGGGCCGCACGCCCGAAGGTCGTGCATTGATCAGCGAGACCAACTGGGCCGCGCGCTACCAGCCGCAAGTCATGGTGGGCGAGGACGTGCACTATGGCCTGGGCCTGTTCATCAACCGCCAGTACGGCATTCCGATCGCCTCGCACGGCGGCGACATGCTCGGCTTTCACTCCAACATGATCTGGCTGCCCGAGCAGCAGCTGGGCCTGACCATCCTGACCAACTCGGACGCCGGCGTGCTGCTGCGCGGCCCGCTGCAGCGCAAGCTGCTGGAGGTGCTGTTCGACGGTCGCCCCGAAGCCGACGAGCGCTTGAAGGTGGCCATCGCCAACCGCAAGGCGGAGGCCGACAAGATGCGCCAGCTGCTCACCCTGCCCGTGCCGGCCGAGGCGATGAAGACGCTCGCTGCCCGCTACGCCAG
>JAFLDI010000257.1 GCA_017302485.1 Burkholderiales bacterium
ACGGCCATGCTGGCGCCTCCTTCGGGGCTGATGACCTGCGAGAGCGGGTGAATCCGGGGCTGGCAGCATCACATTCCGATCAGATCAGGGCATCAGCACGCCGTTCGGTGCGTTGTGCAGACCTTCCTTAGCCTGCGGCGCATGCATGTGATGGATCGACGGCGACTCCTGGCGGTGATGGCTGCCCTCGGGTCCTTTGCCTGGCAGCGCACCGCTGCGCAAACGCCACCCCGGCCACCCGAGGCGGTCTGGGGCCAGGGCAGCCAGGGCTTTTCGCTGGCGACTGGCAGCCCGGGCGAGTTGGGCCTGCTGGAGGCGCTGGCCACCCGCTTCGCCGCGCGCCATGACGCCACGGTGCGCTGGTACAAGGCCGGTTCCGGCCAGGCGATGGCCTTGCTCAAGGCGCGACAGGTCGACATGGTGCTGGCCCATGCGCCGCTGGCCGAACACCAGGCAGTGGCCGAGGGCTGGGCCACCGGACGTGTGCTGATCGGTGCGAATGAGTTCTGGATCCTGGGGCCGCTGGACGATCCGGCGCGGCTGTCCGAGGCGCGTGACGCGGTGGATGCCTTCCGGCGCCTGCTGGACAGCGGTGTGCGGGTCGTCTCGCGGGGCGACAACTCGGGCACGCACCAGAAGGAGCAGCAGATCTGGCAGGCGGTGGGCCGGGAGCCAGCGGCGCCCGCTCTGATCGTCACGCGCGCCTTCATGACGGCCTGCATGCAGCGCGCCAACGACGAGGGCGCCTACTTCCTGACCGATAGCAGCACGTTCATCGCCGAGCGCCAGCGTGTGCCGCGCTTGCGCCGCGTGTTCCGTGGGGGCGAACTGCTGGCCAATCCATACCACACGCTGTACCTCAGCGAGCCCACGCCGGGCGCCTCCAGCGCGCGCCGCTTCGGCGAGTGGCTGCTGAGCGACGAGGCGCAGGGCCTGCTGCGGGCCTTCGGCCGCGACCGTTATGGCGAGCCGATGTACGTCGACGCGGCCGAGGCCGCGCGCCTGCTGCGACCCTGAGACCGTCTCAACCGGAACGGCCCAGGCTGGGCGGTGGCGGCGGCTGCAGCGCCAACTGGCGGGCCTGGTCGTCGGACCACAGACGCAGTTGCAGCACGAAATGCTGTCCGCAGCCGTCCTCCAGCGAGAAGGTGCCGCCGTCACCGGGCGCCACGTCCAGCGTCAGCTGCAGGCCGGCGAGGTAGTCGGCCTGCGCGCTGCTGACGTGAAAGGGCACACCGTCGATCTGGCCGAGCACCCGGTCGTCGGCGGTCAGTGGCATCTCGCCGGCCGCAAAGCACATCGGCGTGCTGCCTTCGCAGCAGCCGTGGCTTTGGTAGAACAGGAGTTCGCCGTGCTCGGCGCGCAGGCGCTGGATCAGCGCCCGCGCGGCCGGCGTGGCCAGCACGCGCTCGATCACCGTCAGAAGAAACCCAACGCGTTCGGGCTGTAGCTCACCAGCAGGTTCTTGGTCTGCTGGTAATGGTCCAGCATCTGCTTGTGGGTCTCGCGGCCGATGCCCGACTCCTTATAGCCACCGAACGCGGCGTGCGCCGGGTAGGCGTGGTAGCAGTTGGTCCACACGCGGCCGGCCTGAATGGCCCGGCCCAGGCGGTAGGCGCGGCTGCCGTCACGGCTCCACACGCCGGCGCCCAGTCCATAGGGCGTGTCGTTGGCGATCTGCAGGGCCTCGGCCTCGTTCTTGAAGGTGGTCACAGCCAGCACCGGGCCGAAGATCTCTTCGCGGAAGATGCGCATGTTGTTGTGGCCTTTGAACAGCGTGGGCTGGATGTAGTAGCCGCCTTCCAGGTCACCGCCCAGGTGGGCGCGCTCGCCACCGATCAGCACCTGCGCGCCTTCTTCCTTGCCCAGCGCCAGATAGGTCTGGATCTTGTCCATCTGCATCTGGCTGGCCTGGGCGCCCATCATGGTGTCGGTGTCCAGCGGGCTGCCCTGCTTGATGGCGGCAACGCGCTTGAGGGCGCGCTCAATGAAGCGGTCGTAGATAGACTCCTGGATCAGCGCGCGGCTCGGGCAGGTGCAGACCTCGCCCTGGTTGAAGGCGAACAGCACCAGGCCTTCGATCGCCTTGTCCAGGAAGGCGTCATCCTGGGCCATCACGTCGTCGAAGAAGATGTTGGGGCTCTTGCCGCCCAGCTCCAGCGTGGCCGGGATCAGGTTGCCGGCCGCGGCCTGGGCGATCACCTTGCCGGTGGCGGTGGAGCCGGTGAAGGCGATCTTGGCGATGCGCTTGGAGGACGCCAGCGGCATGCCGGCTTCGCGGCCGAAACCGTTGACGATGTTGAGCACGCCCGGCGGCAGCAGGTCGGCGATCAGCTCGGCCAGCACCAGGATGCTGATCGGGGTGCTTTCCGCCGGCTTGAGCACCACCACGTTGCCCGCGCCCAGGGCCGGCGCCAGCTTCCAGGCGGCCATCAGGATCGGGAAGTTCCAGGGGATGATCTGGCCGACCACGCCCAGGGGTTCCTGGAAGTGGTAGGCAATCGTGTTGTGGTCGATCTCGGAGATCGCGCCTTCCTGCGCCCGCACGCAGCCGGCGAAATAGCGGAAGTGGTCGATGGTCAGCGGGATGTCGGCGTTGAGCGTTTCGCGCATCGGCTTGCCGTTGTCCACCGTCTCGGCGTAGGCCAGCTTCTCGAGGTTGGCTTCCAGGCGGTCGGCGATCTTCAGCAGGATGTTGGCGCGCTCGGCCGCCGGCGTGGCGGCCCACTTGGGCGCGGCAGCGTGGGCGGCATCCAGCGCCAGGTCGATGTCTTCCTGGCTGGAGCGGGCGGCCTGGGTGTAGACCTGGCCACTGATCGGCGTGACCACATCAAAGTACTGGCCCTTCACCGGCGGAACGAAGCGGCCGTTGATGAAGTTGTCGTATCGCTTGCGGTACTCGACCTTGGCGCCGGCGGTATGGGGGGCTGCGTACAGCATGGTGTGTCTCACTCCTGAACAGTGGCGGGGGGTTGAACGTTGGGCGGGCCGGAGGCACAAGGGCGTGGAACCGTGCACCGCTCCTCCATGTGGTCGCAGCCGGCGTGCCAGGCGCCTTGGCGACCTCCATCTGGGCGCAAACGGGGGCTCGCCGGCTTTTTTCCGAGGGTTACCTCCCAGAGTGAATCGGCGACCTGTCACAGGGGCGTGTCGGCGCAGCGCAGCGCGGGTGTTTCGCCCTGCAGCGCCCGGTGTCGAACCCCTATGCAGACGGCGATATCAGCGCTGCGTCGCCAAGGCACATGCCGCGTCGCATCGCGTGGGTGATGCCCCATCGGGCATAAGGGAGTTCCCGGGCCAATGCCGGCCTGCCAGCCTCTCAGCCGCCACTGAGCGCCAGCACGACGGCGATGTCGTCGTCCGGCTGCAGCGCCCGGCCCAGGTCGCGCACGCACAGGCCGTTGACGAAGACCCGCATGTGGGGCCGCAGCTGCTGCTGCTCGTCCACCACCCGAAAGCGCAGGCCGGGGTAGCGGCGGTCCAGGTCGGCGAAGAGGGCCAGCAGCGTGTCGCCCTGGGCCTCCACCAGGTTGGCGCCGGTGTAGCTGTGCAGGGCGCCGGGCAGCAAGACCTTCATGGGCGCAGCGTCAGGCCAGGATGGCCGTCTCCACGGCGTAGATCTCGGGCAGGTGGCGGGCGATGGGGTCCCACTGCCGACCGCCGTCGCGCCCGATCCACAACTCGCCGCTGGTGGTGCCCAGGTACAGCGCGGGCTGGGGAAGGGTGTCGATGGTCATGGCCTGGCGCTTGATCGTCCACCAGGCCTGTTCGGTGGGGAGGCCCTGGTCCAGGCGCTGCCAGCTGGCGCCGGCGTCATGGGTGACATAGGCGGCGGGCCGGCCGGCCGGGGCGGTGCGGGGCCAGACGTCGGTGCCGTCCATCGGGAAGACCCAGGCGGTGTCGGCGTCGTGCGGGTGCACGACCATGGGAAAGCCGATGTCGCCCACCTCGGCAGGCATGGCGCGGCCGATGCGCTGCCAGGTGGTGGCGGGGCGGTCCAGCCGGTAGATGCCGCAGTGGTTCTGCTGGTAGAGGCGGTCGGGGCGGCTGGGGCATTGGCGGATGCAGTGCGGGTCGTGGAAGGCCACATTGCCGGGGTCGAAACCGCCCACCACCTCCATGCCATCGATCAGGGTGTGCCAGGTCTGGCCGGCATCGCGCGACTCATGCACGCCACCACCGGACATGCCGAACAGCAGGTGGGCCGGGTCGCGCGGGTCGACGATCAACGAGTGCAGCTTGGGGCCGTCGGGCGTGCCGTCCTGCACCGTGCCCATCCATTCGCGGAACACCGGGCTGTCGTTGACCGAGGGCAGCGGGGCCCAGGTGTCGCCGTGGTCGTCGCTGCGGAACAGGCCTTGCGGCGAGGTACCGGCATACCAGCTGCCGGGCTGGCTGGCGTGGCCAGGCGTGAGCCAGAACGTGTGGTCCACGCTGCGCGCGGCCAGCGCGTTGCTGGGCGCGGCGAAGGCCGGGGGGCGGCTGGCCTCCTGCCAGGTGGCGCCCAGGTCGGTGGAGCGGAAGATGGTGGGGCCCAGGTGGCCGGTGCGGGCGGCCGCCAGCAGGGTGCGACCGTCGCGTGGGTCCAGGCGCAGGTGGCTGATGGTGTGGCCCAGGAAGTGCGGGCCGTCAACGCGCCAGGTCTGGCGCTGGGTGTCGCCGTGGTAGATCCAGGCACCCTTGCGGGTGGCGACCAGCAGCAGCAGGCGGGTGGCAGAGGCGGTCATGGGGTCACTCCTGGCGGCATCAGCGCCGCTCCAGCATACGACGACACAGGCGGCGGCAAATCGACAAGACCTACACGCTCAGCCAGCCCCGGAAGCCGCGCGCGGCGTAGTACGACTCGGCACCGTTGTGGTACGTGAAGACCTGGCCATAGCGGCGGTCGCAGAACAGCGCGCCGCCCAGGCCGCGCACGCCGGCCGGGGTGAGGATCCAGCTGGAGGTCTTGCGGTCGAACTCGCCCAGGGTCTGCAGGTGGCGGTACTGGGCTTCGTCCAGCACGGTGATGCCCAGCGCGGCGGCCTCGTCCAGCGCGCTGCCGCGCGGCTTGTTCTCCTTGCGCGTGGCCAGCGCGGCGCCGTCGTAGCACAGGCTGCGGCGGCCGGCAGGGCTTTCCGGGGCGCAGTCGACAAAGACCACGGCGCCCCCGGGCGCGGGGCTGCCCACCACATCGGGCTCGCCGCCGCTGTGTTCCATCGCGGCCAGC
>JAFLDI010000258.1 GCA_017302485.1 Burkholderiales bacterium
GCGCAGGCGCAGCCAGCCGTCCATGCGACCCTCGGCATCGGCCGGAATGCGCAGGTAGCGGAAGGACTCCGAGAGCTGTTCGCGCATGCCCGCCAGGAAGACCCGCTGACCATCGAGCTCGACCGGCACCATGTAGTTGTGGAACTCGCGCCGCTGGCCGCTGGCATCGACCAGCTTGTAGGTGATGGCGGGGCCGATGTTGCGCAGGGCCTTGTCGCGGCCCTCCGGCTTGGCGCCGCTGCCCAGGTGCCTGGACAGCGTCTCGCCCAGATCGACCCGTCGCACATCGGTGCCGGATTCGGCCTCGCGGCCGGCGCCCAGGTTCTCGACATTGATGACCTTCAGGCCGGTCAGCTCGACAGTGAGCTGGTCGCTGCCATTGGTCAACGGCAGCGTCTCGCCGACGCGGCCCTGCACATCAAATGCGGGGCCGCTGCGGGCCATCGGCAGCGCGCGCAGCCTGAGCAGCGAGCCACCGTCCTCGAAGCTGCTCTGGTAGATCGCCACACCCTGGTGGAAGGCCGGCTCGTTGACCTTGACGGTCGCCTCGGTGGCCTGACCGGTGGCGTTGTCGTGGATGACGATCTGGCTGGCGAACAGCTTGGGCATGCCGGTGTCGTAGTACTCGACGATGAACTTCTTGAGTTCGACGTCGAAGGGCAGGTCCTGCAACACGATGCCGTCGGGCATGCTGAGTACGGCGACACCGGCGCGCGTGCCCTCGGTGACCAGCAGGTTGCCGCGGAAGGTGGGGTTGGTGGCCGGCAGGCGGTGCTCGGGCGCCACGTCCTTGATCAGGCCGCCGCCTTCAAAGCTGCTCTTGCCGCCCAGCGCCATCTGCAGGCGCACCATCAGGTCACCGTCGGACAAGCCGCCCAGGCAGACCAGCACCACCGCCGAGTGGGCCGCCAGGTAACCCAGCTTGTTGGCACGACCGGCGCGCGCGGCGACCATGGTGCCGCCGTCGCGCAACTGGGCCCGGGCCTGCCAGCCGCGGCCCGCCAGCACCTGGGAGACGTGCTGCATCGCCGCCTCGCGCGACAGCGCCAGCGAGCCTTCGCCCTTGTGGTGGAAGGCCTTGAGCGCACCCTCGCGGATGTCCTCCTTGAAACTGCGCAGGTCGGCAAGGATCTTGGGCGCATTGCGCGCGATGCACAGGCTGGTGGACAGCACCAGAAAACCCAGGATCGCCAGGAACCAGCCGGCGCTGTACACCTGGAACAGGCCGAAGCGACCCAGCACCTCGGCCCAGAACGGCCCGAACTGGTTGATGTAGTTGTTGAGCGGCTCGTTCTGCTTGACGACCGTGCCGATCACCGCGGAAATGCAGATCACCGCCAGCAGCGTGATCGCGAAGCGCATCGACGAGAGCAGCTCGTAGGCGTCGCGCAGCGGTGAGCGTGGGCGCAGGAGGGCAGAGTCAGGCATGGGGCGTGATTATCCGGGCAGCGAAAGCCCCCAAAGGAAAGGGCCGGTCAATGACCGGCCCTGGTTTCCGTGCTAGGTCCGTGCTGGACGCGGCGCGCCTCAGCGCAGGCCGGTGGCGTAGTCGGTGACGGCCTTGATTTCCTTGTCGCTCATCTTGGCGGCGATGGTGTTCATCTGGGCGCTGTTGGCGCGCTCACCCGAGCGGAAGGCGATCATCTGGGCCTCGAGGTACTCGGTGTGCTGCCCCCCCAGACGCGGGTACTGTGCCGGGATGCCGGCACCGGCCGGGCCGTGGCAGCCGGCGCAGGCAGGCACCTGCTTGTCGGCGATGCCACCGCGCCAGATCTTCTCGCCCAGGGCCAGCGTGTCCTTGTTCCTGGCGGCGCCGGCGACCGGCTTCTTGCTGCCGTAGAAGGCGGCAACGTTCTTCATGTCGGCCTCGGTGAGTGGCGCGGCCATGCCGTTCATCACCGCGTTCTTGCGCTTGCCGGCCTTGAACTCGGCCAGTTGCTTGGCGATGTAGTCAGGGTGCTGTCCCTGCAGGATCGGGTTGGCGGCCAGGCCGCGCGAGCCGTCGGCGGTGTGACAGGCACTGCAGATGGCAGCGGTCTGCTCGCCCTTGGCCAGGTCGGCCTTGGCGGGGGCCGCGGCGGGCTCGTTGGCAGAGGCGGGTGCGGCCAGAAGGGCGGCCAGCACGGTGGCGGTGAGCGCGACGAAAGGCTTCATGGAGCAGGGCCTGCTGTGGGTTCGAGGTGGGTGCAAAGGGGGGAATTCACCACGGTATCCGTCGGGCCTGACGTCATGCCGACAGGGGCGGCAAGCTCGGGAATGACGCGGCACTAGGGAAACCAAACCGGCGGATTTTACAATGCTCCATGAACCCGCCCTTGCGAACCGTCACACCACCGCCGAACGACGCCGAGCGCGCCGCCCTGGCCTGGGCCCACAGCGCCCGTTTCCTGACCACGGCCAGCCAGCTCGATCAACTCCCACCGGGTGACCTGCCGGAGATCGCCTTCGTCGGCCGCAGCAATGCCGGCAAGTCCACCGCGATCAACACCCTGGCCCAGCGCCGGCAACTGGCCTTTGCCTCCAAGACGCCGGGCCGCACCCAGCACATCAACCTGTTTGCGCTGGGCCCCAAGGAGGCGCCCGATGCCTACCTGGCCGACCTGCCCGGCTATGGTTTTGCCACCGTCGCTCGCACGGCCAAACTGCGCTGGCAGAAGGTGATGGCCGACTACCTGGAGGTGCGGCGCAACCTGCATGGTGTGGTGCTGCTGGTTGACAGCCGCCACGGGCTGACGCCGCTGGACGAGCGCCTGCTGGAGTTCATCGCGCCGCGGGTGGTCAACGGCGAGGTGCGACTGCTGGTGCTGCTGACCAAGGCTGACAAGCTCAACCGCAAGGAGCAGGATGCCGCGGTGCGCAGTGTCCAGGACGCACTGGGGGCGCTGGCCACCGACGAGGCCGATGTCGGCCTGCTGTTGTTCTCTGGCCTGAACCGCACCGGCCTGGGCGACCTGGCCAGCACCGTGCACGACTGGACCCATCCGGCGGCCAGCGCCTGAGCACGGCGCCGGCCCTGGCGTCGACACCCGTCTACGGACGACCGATGAAAAAGGCCAGCCCGGCCTCGCCACGTGGCGCCCAGGTCAGGCCCAGATACATCGGGCCGAGACCGGTGTCGGCCCCCAGGTACAGGCTGGCACCGCCGCGCAGGCCTGCCAGTGACACCGTTCGTCGATCCACCCAGGTGTTGCCCAGCTCCAGAGAGGCGCCGACGAACAGCGCGCGGGCGAACACCGGGGGTTCAGCCAGCCGACGGTACCAGCCGCCACGCAGCAGCAGCAGGGCATTGCCGCTGAGCTGGCCGGCGCGGTAGCCCGACAGGTTCTGGAAGCCACCCAGCGTGTACTGGCCCGCCAGCGCCCCCTGGCGCGCATCGGCTGCCTTGAGCACGGCATGGACGTTCAGCGTGTCGCCGTCGGTGGTCCAGGCGGCGCTGGCGTCGGCTTCCAGCCGCACCAGGTTCTGGCCCTCCTGGCCCTGGCGGGCGCGGCGGCCGAACTGCAGCTCGCCGGTGACACGGTAGCCCGCCAGAGGGAAATTGGCGTAGTCCAGCTGGTCCACCACCATGCGGACGCGGGCCGCGGCCTCGCGCCAGGTCTGCGCCGTGCCGCTCAGGCCGTCCGCCAGCAGCAGCGGCTCGTCGCGGCCGATGCTCTGGCGCACACCCAGACGCAGCTCGCCCAGCCGGCCCCAGGGCTGGCCCAGGTCCAGGCCGATGCCGCCGAGATTCTGTCGCACCTGGGCGCGCTCCAGGCCGCTGTCGTTGTCGTAGACCGAGACGATGCGCCGCTGCACGCCGCCCCAGCCGGCGACGAACCAGTCATCCCACAGACCCAGGCGCCAGCCCAGCGGGTGGTAGAGCTCGCTGTACAGCGAGGGCACCTCGCCCAGCTGCAGGCGGTTGCGCCACTCGGTGCCGGCGGGCGTCAGCCAGTGGCGGTTGTGGCTGATCTTGATGTTGAAGGCGCTGCGGCCGCTGAAGTCGGTCCACAGGTCCAGCCCCACGTGCAGGTAGTTCGGACCCCAGGGCTTGTCCTCGACCTCGAAGACCAGCAAGGCATCGCGGTCGGTCTCGCCGTCGACGAGGTGGTAGTCGGTGCGTACATAGTCGCCGCTGGCGGCCAGGAAGCGCGCGTCGGCCGCCGCCTGTTCGGGACTGAAGCGCTGCCCGGGGCGGGACTGCAGCTGCGGCTGCAGGCGTTGCGGGTTGGTGAGGCGGCTGCCCTCGAAGGCCACGGCGCCGATCACCGGACTGGGGGGTACCTCGGCTCGGCGCGCGGCGCGCCACAGGCGGTAGCCTTCATCGTCCAGCGCCAGGGCACGCAAGCTGGGCAGCGCGGCGCGGGCGGCGGCTTCGCCCAGCGCGATGAGCTCCTGCGCCTTGTCGAAGTCGCCTGAGCTCAGGCGGCCCAGGTCGGGGGCGATCAGCAGGTCCTGCGGGCCCAGCGTGGCCAGGCTGCGGCGCACATTCTGCTCGGTCAGGATGTTGATCATCTGCGCCGTCAGGCCCAGTGCCGAGTTGAGCGTCTCGCGCGGCGCCAGCGGTGTGCCGATGTTGACCACCAGCAGGCGCTCGGCGCCCATCGCACGGGCGATGTCGATGGGCAAGTTGTTGACCAGCCCGCCATCGCCCAGCACGCGGCCGTCGACCTCGGTGGACGGGAACACGCCCGGCACGCTCATGCTGGAGCGCAGCGCCATCGCCAGATCACCGCGGTCCATCACCACCATGTCACCGGTTTCCATGTCGGTGGCCACGGCGCGGAAGGGAATGGGCAGCTCGTCGAAGCGCTGGATCTGCCGCACCGGCAGGGTGTAGCGGCGCAGCAGGGTCTCGAGGCCGCGGCTGGAGACCGCCCCCTGCGGCGCGCGAAAGCTGCCGTCGCGCCAGCCCAGTTCGATGGCGGCGGGAATCTCGAAGTCCTCTTCCTTGCGCCGCTGCGACAGCATCTGCCGGCTCACCCGGGTGGCGAACAGCTTGTTCCAGTCGACCTGCAGCAGGTCGGACTCCAGCGCCTGGGCGCTCATGCCGCTGGCATACAGGCCGCCGATGATGGCGCCCATCGAGGTGCCGGCCACCACGTCGACCGGAATGCGTTCCTGCTCCAGCACCTTGAGCACACCCACATGGGTCAGCCCGCGGGCGCCGCCACCCGACAGCACCAGGCCCAGGCGGGGACGGGCGCCGGGCGTCGGCGCGGA
>JAFLDI010000259.1 GCA_017302485.1 Burkholderiales bacterium
CTCTTTCCCTACACTACGCTCTCCCGAGCTCCACCGAGATCTTGCCCAGGCCCATCGCATCCAGGAACAGCGGGTACAGCGTGCCCAGCAGCACCGCACCGCAGGCGGCGGCGAACAGCATGTTGTTGGCCAGCAGCACCGCCTCCTTGGACACCGTCGCGAAGCGCTGGCCCAGGCCCACCTGGCTGGCCCGCCAGGCGTACAGCAGCAGCGAGGCGCCCACCACCACCACCAGAAAGCCCAGGATGAACAGGCCGCGGCGCGGGTCGGTGGCGAAGGCGTGCACGCTGGAGAGCACGCCCGAGCGGACCAGGAAGGTGCCCAGCAGCGACAGCGAGAAGGCCATGATGGCCAGCAGCACCGTCCAGGCCTTGAAGCTGCCGCGCTTCTCGGTCACCGCCAGCGAGTGGATCAGCGCCGTGCCGATCAACCAGGGCATGAAGGAGGCGTTCTCCACCGGGTCCCAGAACCACCAGCCGCCCCAGCCCAGCTCGTAATAGGCCCAGGCGCTGCCCAGCGCGATGCCCAGCGTCAGGAAGATCCAGGCGGCGGTGGTCCAGGGGCGCGACCAGCGCGCCCAGGTGGCGTCCAGGTGGCCGCCGATCAGCGCGGCGATCGCGAAGGCATAGGCCACCGAGAAGCCCACATAGCCCATGTAGAGCATCGGCGGGTGGAAGACCATGCCCGGGTCCTGCAGCAGCGGGTTCAGGTCGCGGCCGTCGGGTGCGGCCGGGATCAGGCGATCGAAGGGGTTGGAGGTGAACAGTGTGAAGCACAGGAAACCGACGCCGATCCAGCCCATCACCGCCAGCACCCGCGCCACCACCGGCGCGGGCAGGGAGCGAGAGAACGCCGCCACCGCCAGCGACCACACCGACAGCATGCCGACCCACAGCAGCAGCGAGCCTTCATGGCCGCCCCACACGCCCGCCAGCCGGTAGGCCAGCGGCAGCGCCGAGTTGGAGTTGCTGGCCACGTAGAGCACCGAGAAGTCGTGCTGCACGAAGGACGTGGCCAGGCTGGCCAGCGCGGCGAAGATGAGCAGCGCCTGCCAGACCGCCAGCGGCCGGGCCAGCGCCATCCAATCGGCGCGCCCGCGCTGGGCGCCCAGCAGTGGCATCACACCCTGCAGCAGCGCCACCGCCAGCGCGAGGATCAGGGCCAGATGACCGAGTTCGGGGATCATTTCGCGCCTCCCGAGGGCACCACCAGCGTCTCGCTGGGCGCGGGCACGTGGCCGGCCTTCTTCAGCGCCTCGGCGGCTTCGGGCGGCATGTAGTTCTCGTCGTGCTTGGCCAGCACCTCTTTGGCCACGAAGCTGCCGTCGGCCGCCAGCGTGCCCTGGGCGACCACGCCCTTGCCTTCCTTGAAGAGGTCGGGCAGCGAGCCGTCGAAGCGCACCGGCACCTCGCGGGCGGTGTCGGTGACGACGAACTGGGCGGTGATGCCTTCCCGGCTGACGCTGCCCGCCTTGACCAGGCCACCCAGGCGGAAGGTGCGCTCCTTGGGCGCCTCGCCAGCGGCGATCTGGCTGGGGGTGTAGAAGAACACCATGTTGCTGCGGAAGGCGTTGAGCACCAGGGCGGCGATGCCGGCCAGCGCCAACAGCACCACGCCGATGATCGTGAAGCGCCGCTGGCGCGGCGTCATGCGTCGGCTCCTTCGCGCGCCAGCGCTTCAGCCCGTTGCAGGCGGCGGCGTGCCGCGATGGCGTCGATCAGCATCACCAGCACGGTGAAGGCGTAGGCGCCCCAGACGAAGCGGCCGTGGCCGCCCATCGCCAGGAAGGCGTCCAGTGATTCCCACTGCATGCTCAGGATTCCTCGGTGTGTCGGTAGCGCTCGGCCACCCAGTCGGATTCGGATTCGAGTTCAAGCACCAGGGCACGCGCCCGGGTGAAGATGACGGCGAAGGCAAAGGCCCAGAAGGCGATGGTCATCAGGCCCATGGCCTGCAGCATCGTTTGCGCCATCTTCGGCGCTGCGGTCAGACTGATGGATGCGCCCTGGTGCAAGGTGTTCCACCAGCGTACCGAAAAATAGATGATCGGCACATTAAGAGCCCCTACCAGCGACAGGAGCGCGCCTGCCTGGGCCGAGCGGCGCGGGTCGTCGATGGCCTCGACCAGCGCGATGTAGCCCAGGTAGAGCAGCAGCAGGATCAGCTCCGAGGTCAGCCGCGCGTCCCACACCCACCAGGTGCCCCAGGTCGGCTGGCCCCACAGCGCGCCGGAGACCAGGGCCACCGCGGTGAACATCGCGCCGGTGGGCGCGATGGCCCGTGCCAGCGTGCTGCCCATGCGGGCATTGAGGCCCCAGCCCAGCGCGCTCCAGAAGGCGATGGCCAGGTAGAGCAGCATGCTCATCCAGGCGGCCGGTACATGGATGAAGATGATGCGGTAGGACTCGCCCTGCTGGAAATCCGTGGGCGCGACGAAGAAGCCCATCCACAGGCCGGCCAGGCCGGTGATCGCGGCCACCGCCCAGCACCAGGGCGTGGCGGCCGAGGCCAGCGCGAAGAAGCGCGACGGGGCGGCAAAGGTGGTCCAGCGCAGCGGAGCGTTCATGGGACAGTCAATCGACAGCGATGCGCAGCGCCGCGGCCGTGGCCGGCGGCGCCACCAGGGTGGTGAGGATCAGCAGCGCCCCCAGCAGCGACAGCGGTGCCTGGGCCGACTCGCCGTGCTGGGCGGCGACCACGGCGCCGCTGCCGAAGATCAGTGCCGGCACGGCCAGTGGCAGCACCAGCAGGAAGACCAGCGTGGCGCCGTTGCGCAGGCCCAGGGTCAGTGCGGCGCCCAGCGCGCCCAGCAGGCTCAGTACCGGCGTGCCCAGCAGCAGGGAGAGCGCCAGCATGGCCGAGGTGGAGACGTCCAGGTTGAACAGCAGCCCGGCCAGCGGCGCCAGCAGCACCAACGGAGCGCCGCCCTGCAGCCAGTGGGCCAGCACGCGCACGGCCACCATGCCGGGCAGCCAGTGGTGGCCGATCAGCATCTGCTCCAGCGTGCCGTCCTGCCAGTCGCCGCTGAACAGCGTGCCCACCGACAACATCATCGCCAGCAGCGCGCAGACCCACACCACGCCGGGTGCGATGCGCGACAGCAGGGCCGAATCGGCGCCCACGCCCAGCGGAAACAGGGCCAGCGCGGCGATGAAGAAGGCCAGCGGCAGCAGCCACTGGCCGGGTGAACGGGCGGCCAGCAGCAGGTCGCGGCGCAGCAGCGCCCTCATGCGGCGGCTCCCCCGGTCAGCTCCAGTGTGCGCAATGCCGGCAGCGCCACTGGCTGGTGGCTGGTCAGCACCAGCGCGCCGCCGCCATCGCGGTGGCTCTGCAGCGCGGCGTCCAGCTGGTCGCAGGCCTCGCGATCCAGCGCGTCATAGGGTTCGTCCAGCAGCCACACCCGGGCCTGCACCAGCCACAGCCGCGCCAGGGCCAGGCGGCGGCGCTGGCCCTGCGACAGCTTGCGCACCGGAAAGTCCAGGCGCCGGCTCAGGCCGATGCGCTCCAGTGCCGCGCGCATCGCGGCGGCGTCGGGCGCCGGGCCATGCAGGCTGCACAGGAAGGACAGGGCCTCGCCCAGGGCCAGTTCGTCCTTCAGTGCATTGGTGTGGCCCAGATAGGCCGGCGCACCGGCGTGGCTGTCGACCCGGCCTTCGGCGGGGCTGGCGAGACCTGCAAGCAGGCGCAGCAGGCTGGTCTTGCCGCTGCCGTTGGCGCCGCGCAGCCACAGTGCCTGGCCCGGCAGCAGGTGCAGTGCGACACCGCTGAAAACGCGCCGGCCGCCCCGGCGGCAGCCGAGGTCGGTGGCGGTCAGCAGTGCAGCGTCGTCAGAGGTCAAGCCGGTAGCCCAGGTAATAGAACACGCGGGTGGATTTGTCGTTCAATGTGGGGCTGGTGGTCTTGCTGGATTCAGCGCTGACCTCGCCCTCGATGACCCACTTCTCACCGCCGCGCCAGGCCAGCCGCAGGCCCGGGCTCCAGCGCAGGGTCTTCACATTGCCTGCCCCATTGTCGCCGTAGATTCGCAGCGACGGCTCCAACTGGAGCCGCTGGAACGGCACCGACATGTTGTTGTAGCTCAGTTGCCAGCCGCTGTGGCCCGGCTGCTTGAACAGTGTCAGGCTGGCCACGTGGGTGTCGCGCTCGGAGTAGAGGTTGGTGCCGATCAGTTGCAGGCTGCCTGACCAGATGTTGCCCGAGGCCGGGCTGCCGGCATAGGCGATCGATGGCACCGGCGCGATCGCCCCGATGCTGGTCAGGCGGATGTCGGCGCCCACCTGCCACTGCGGCGTGACCGGGTGGGTCAGGCCCAGCAGCGCCTGTTTCGAGTACGCGGTGGTGGCCGCCACCGACTGTCGCATCTCGGACAGGCTGCGGTAGGCCAGCAGGTCGGACAGGCGGCGTGGCAGCGCCTTCTCGGGGTCGGCAAAGAACAGTGCGTTGCCCAGCATCAGCAGGGGTACCGCGCGGTAGTCGGCCAGCAGGTTGATCGTGGTGCCGCTGGCCAGCGTGGTGGTGCCTTGCAGCGACGCCACATTGGTGCCGCGCATCGTCAGATCGAACTCGTACTGGCTGAACACCGAGGTCGAGCCTTCGAACCAGCGCATGTCGAGACCGACGGCGCGGCGGTCGACCTCGCCATCGATCTGCTGCTGCATCAGGTAGAGGCTGGCGCCCAGGTTCTCGGTCAACGCCTCGGCGTCCAGCGACACGCCGCCGAAGTAACGACGGGTGTCGAGCAGTTCGTCGGTGGGTTGTCCGGCCACTGCGCCGATCTTCCACTTCGGCCGAAACGTCCAACTGCCCTGGATGCCGTCGAAGCGCCCCAGCACACCGCCGCCCAGGCCGCTTTGACGGCCCACGCGCGCCTGCAGACCCGGGCCGATCTCCTTCCAGTCGACATAGGCAGCGGTCAGTCGGTTGCGCGAAGGCCGGCCAGGCATCAGCTCATAGGTGTGGTTGTCACGAAACGCCGCGCGCAGGTCGCGCTCGGTGTCGCGCTGGCGCCAGTTCAGGTCGATCGACGACGAGACCTGCTTCTGGTCCGTCCCGGACAGCGTCGTGTCGGAGATGATCTTGGGCAACTGGCCTTCGAGCGGCGTGTCCTTCAGCTGCGTCTGGGTCTGCGAGGCACCGCCGTAGAAATACTGCGACCAGGAGCCCGTGATCT
>JAFLDI010000026.1 GCA_017302485.1 Burkholderiales bacterium
TGGCCTCGGGCAGCGGGTCCATGAACAGGCTCACGCGCACGCCCAGCGCGTGGCATTCGTCGATCAACGGGCGCAGCGTGTCGGCATCGGCCGGCAGGTTCCAGCCGTGGTCGGAGGTGAACTGGCCGACGCTGTCGGGCACAAAGGTGGCCTGGTGCGGCCGCACGCTGCGGATGAAGTCCATCAGGTTGTGCAGCGGGTTGCCCTCGATGTTGTATTCGATGTGCGGCCAGTCGCGGCGCAGCAGCGCAGCCAGTTCGTGCACATCGCTGCCGCGGATGTGGCGCTCGTCGGGGCGCGGGTGAACGGTGATGCCGTCAGCGCCGGCCTGCAGCACCCGCTCGGCGGCACGCAACACGCTGGGAATGCCCAGATGGCGGGTGTTGCGCAGCAAGGCGACCTTGTTCAGGTTGACCGACAGCGAGGTGCCGGCTTCGGGGGCAGCAAGAGGGTTCATGGCACGGAATCTTCGGGAGCGGCAACGGGACCATCGGGCCGCTCCACGAGTTGTTGGGAGGCCAGCATCACCTCGCGGGTGCGCAGCCGAGCCGAGCCCAGATGGTAGTGCAGCCACTGTCGCAGGGTCAGCTTCAGCGAGGGCAGCGCCTGCGCAGCGGCCGACTGCAGGGCCGGCAGATCCCCCTGGTCCAGAGCGTCCTGCATGGCGCGCAGGGTGCGGCCGGGGATGGGTGCATCGCCGTGGGCAAAGGGCAACACGCCCAGCTCGGGGCGCAGCATGTAGAGCCCGTCATCATCCAGCCGCTGGTCGCGGTTCCCGGTGCGGTCGAGCTGAGGCAGCAGGCCCAGCTCGCGCAGCAGCACCACCTCGAAGGCGCGTAACGCGGCGGGGGTCAGCGTCGGGTCGGCCAGGGCCAGCGCGGGCAGCGTGTGGGCATAGGCGTCGAACAGCACCGCATGGGCGTCACCGCGCGGCATCAGCCTGATCAGCAGCTCGTTGAGGTAGAAACCGCTGAACAGCGCAGCCCCCTGCAGCATCGGTGCGCCGCCGGCCCATTCGGCGCTGCGCAGCGTGAAGATGTCCACGGGCTCGTCACCCTTGGGCTGACTCAGCAGCGCCAGCAGGCGCTGGAAGGGCAGCAGCACCGGGCGGAGCTGCGAGTAAGGCCGCTTGGCGCCCTTGGCGGCCACCGTGACGCGCCCACGCTCGCGCGTGAACAGGTCCAGGATCAGGCTGGTTTCACTCCAGTCGTAGCGGTGCAGCACGAAGGCAGGCGTGGGCGCCGAGCGGGGTTTCATCCCGCGTCATTCGTAGCCGTAGGAGCGCAGATGTTCCTCGCTGTCGGCCCAGCCGGAACGCACCTTGACCCACAGCTCAAGGAAGACATGCGCCTCCATCAGGTGCTCCATCTCCTGCCGGGCCTCGGAGCCAATGCGCTTGAGCCGCTCGCCGCCTGCACCGATGATCATGCCCTTGTGGGCGTCGCGTTCGACAATGATGCTGGCGCCAATGCGGCGCTTGGTCCCGCCCTCTTCCTCGATCCACTGGTCGATGACCACGGTGGAGGTGTAGGGCAGCTCGTCGCCGGTCAGGCGGAAGAGCTTCTCGCGGATGATCTCGCTGGCCAGGAATTTCTCGCTGCGATCGGTCAGCATGTCCTCGTCGTAGTACCAGTCCTGCTCGGGCAGGTAGGGCTCGAGGATGCCGAACAGGCGATCGACATCGGCCTTCTTCTGCGCCGACATCGGCACGAACTCGGCGAAGGCATGGCGCTCCTGCATGCTCTTCAGCCAGGGCAGCAGGTCGGCACGCCGCTTGACCTCGTCGAGCTTGTTGGCCAGCAGCACGCAGGGCTTGCCCTCGGGCACCAGCGACAGCACCTTGGCGTCGTCCATGCCGAAGCGTCCGGCCTCGACCAGGAACAGCACCACGTCCACATCGGCCAGCGTCGACTGCACGGTGCGGTTGAGCGTGCGGTTGAGCGCCGTGGCGTGCTTCATCTGGAAGCCCGGCGTGTCGACGAAGACGAACTGCGCCGACCCGACGGTGCGCACGCCGGTGATGCGGTGACGCGTGGTCTGTGCCTTCTTGGAGGTGATGCTGATCTTCTGGCCGACCAGCGCATTCATCAGCGTGGACTTGCCCACGTTGGGGCGGCCGATGATGGCAATCAGGCCGCAGCGCTGCACAGAGTCGGGTGGGGTGTCGGTCATGGGCTTCAGCCGAGGGCGAGCAACAGGTCAAGCATCTGGCGCGCCGCCTCCTGCTCGGCGGCGCGGCGCGAGCGGCCCTCGCCGACGGCGCGCTGACCCAGGGCCGGCACGAGGCATTCGACCTCGAAAATCTGCGCGTGCGCCTGCCCACGGGTGGCGGCAATGCGGTACTCGGGAACAGGGTGGCGCCTTGCCTGCAACCACTCCTGCAACTCGGTCTTGGCGTCCTTGCGCCAGGCGTCGACGCTGGTGCCCAGGATCAGCTCGCCGAACAGCGCCGCCACCAGGGCTCGCGCCGCATCGAAGCCGCCGTCCAGGTAGACGGCACCGATCACCGCCTCGGCCGCGTCGGCCAGGATCGACGGGCGCTGCGCACCGCCGCCACGGGCCTCGCCCTCTGACAGGCGCAGCACCTGCGGCAGGCCCAGCTGCACCGCAGCGCGGTGCAGACTGTCCTCGCGCACCAGGTGGGCACGTACCCTGGTCAGGTCGCCTTCGGCCGATTCACCAAAGCGCTCGTACAGCAGATGCGAGACCGTCAGGTTCAGCACCGCGTCACCCAGAAACTCCAGGCGCTCGTTGTGGCTGCTGCCGAAGCTGCGGTGCGTCAGCGCACGCTGCAGCAGCCCCGGGTCGCGGAAGCGGTAGTCCAGCCGATGCTGCAGCAGCTCCACAGGCGTGTCCATGGCCGGTGCCGATGCGCGCGCGGAGCCGCTCAACGCGTATGACTGCCCTGGTACTTGATCAGCAGGAAGACGGGCTCGATCACCGGCACCTCGCGCTCATAGGCGTAGCTGACCGTGGTCTTGTCGCCTTGCTGGCTGATCTCGAGGTCGGAGCCGGAAATCGACGAGATCGAGTACTCGATGTCCTTCTGGCGATCGAAGGCGGTGCGGATCGACGGGATGGATCCGGGGTTCTCGTCAAGCACCTTCTTGACGGCCTTCTCGATGGTCAGGTACTCGTTGATCGTGGGCAACACCCGTACCGCGACCAGACCGACAAAGGCAATCGCGATCGCCAGGAACAGCATGCCGAACAAACCCATGCCGCGCTGACGAAGAGGGGAGGCGTGTCGCATGATCGTTGGCTCCTGCAGCAGTCTCAGTGGAAGGCGCCGATGCGCCCCAGGCTCGAGAAATTCATCCAGACGAAGAAGGCGCGGCCGACGATGTTCTCGTCGGGCACAAAGCCCCAGTAACGCGAGTCCTCGGAGTTGTCGCGGTTGTCGCCCATCATGAAGTAGTGGCCGGGCGGCACCTTGCAGACGAAGCCCTCGGCGCTGTAGCGGCACTGGTCCTTGCCAGGGAAGTCGCGCACCTGCATCGGATTGAAGGGCAACACCTGCTTGAAGCGCTGGATGCGGTGCTCGACATCGCCCAGTTTCTCGGTGAAGCGGGCCATGTAGCGCATCGACTCGTCGTCGTAGGCATCGCCCTCGGGCACGGTGGGCACCGGCTGACCGTTGACGCGCAACTCGGCGTTCAGGTACGAGACCTCGTCGCCCGGCACGCCCACCACCCGCTTGATGAAGTCCACCCGCGTATCCACCGGGTAGCGAAAAACCATCACGTCACCACGCTGCGGGTCGTGGTTGGCGATGATCTTCCTGTTGAGCACCGGCAGGCGCACGCCATAGTGGAACTTGTTCACGAGGATCAGGTCGCCCACCACCAGCGTCGGGATCATCGAACCCGAGGGGATCTTGAAGGGCTCGAACAGGAAGGAGCGCAGCACGAAGACCACCAGGATCACCGGGAACAGACCGGCGGTCCAATCCAGCCACCAGGGCTGCGCCAGCAGACGGGCACGTGCCTCGTCCAGGTTGCCATCGACCTTGTCGATGCCCAGGCGTGCCAGCTCGGCTCGACGGGCCGCGTCCTGGGTTTCGAGCGTGACCACTGCCGCCTCGCGGGCCGGCCGGAAGCGGAAGCGCTCGGCCAGCCAGTAGACGAAAGTGACCGCGGTCAGCACGAACAGCAGCAGGGCGAAGTTGCCATGCCAGGCATCGAAGTACCAGCCCGCCAGGTAGGCGGCCAGCAGGGCGAACAGCGCAGCGGTGAGTTGGCTCATTGAGGGCAGTATCGGGGAGATCAGTCGTCCACCTGGAGGATCGCGAGAAAGGCTTCCTGGGGCACCTCGACCGAGCCGATCTGCTTCATCCGCTTCTTGCCGGCCTTCTGCTTCTCGAGGAGCTTGCGCTTGCGGGTGATGTCGCCGCCGTAGCATTTTGCCAGCACGTTCTTGCGCAGCGCCTTGATGTTCTCGCGGGCGATGATGTTGGCGCCGATGGCGGCCTGGATGGCCACGTCGTACATCTGGCGCGGGATCTGCTCGCGCATCTTGGCGGCCACGGCTCGGCCGCGGTACTGGCTCTGGCTGCGGTGAACGATCATGGCCAGCGGATCCACCCGGTCACCGTTGATCATGATGTCGACCTTGACCACGTCGGCCGAGCGGTACTCCTTGAACTCGTAGTCCATCGAGGCGTAGCCGCGCGACACGCTCTTGAGCTTGTCGAAGAAGTCCAGCACGATCTCGGCCAGCGGCAGCTCGTAGGTCAGCATGACCTGCTTGCCGTGGTAGGCCATGTTGAGCTGCACACCGCGCTTCTGGTTGGCCAGGGTCATCACCACACCCACATAGTCCTGCGGCATGTACAGGTGGACGGTGACGATGGGTTCGCGGATGTCGCGGATGCGGCCCTGGTCGGGCATCTTGCTGGGGTTCTCGACCTGCAGCACCGTGCCGTCGTTCAGCTCGACCTCGTAGACCACGCTGGGCGCGGTGGTCACCAGGTCCTGGTCAAACTCGCGCTCAAGCCGCTCCTGCACGATCTCCATGTGCAGCAGGCCCAGGAAGCCGCAGCGGAAGCCGAAACCCAGCGCCTGGGAGACCTCGGGCTCGTAGCGCAGCGAGCTGTCGTTGAGCTTGAGCTTCTCCAGCGCATCGCGCAGCTGGTCGTACTCGGAGGCCTCGGTGGGGTAGAGGCCGGCAAAGACCTGCGGCTGGATTTCCTTGAAGCCGGGCAGCGCCTCGGTGGCGGGGCCGGCGTTGTTGGGCAGCTTCTTCTCGAGGGTGACGGTATCGCCCACCTTGGCTGCCGCCAGCTCCTTGATGCCGCAGATGATGAATCCCACTTCGCCGGCGCGCAGCTGGTCGCGGTTCTCGCTCTTTGGCGTGAAGACGCCCAGGTGCTCGATCGGATAGACGGTGTTGGTGGCCATCAGGCGGATGCGCTCGCCCTTGGCGAGCTGGCCGTCGACCATGCGCACCAGCATCACCACGCCCACGTAGTTGTCGAACCAGGCGTCGATGATCATCGCGCGCGGCGCCCCCTCGGGGTTGCCGCGCGGTGCCGGCATGCGGGTGATGACGGCCTCCAGGATCTCGTCGATGCCCATGCCGGTCTTGGCCGAGCAGGGGATGGCCTCGGTGGCATCGATGCCGATGACGTCCTCGATCTCGGCCTTGGCGTTGTCGGGGTCGGCCGACGGCAGGTCCATCTTGTTGAGCACCGGGACCACCTCGACACCCAGGTCAAGCGCGGTGTAGCAGTTGGCCACGGTCTGCGCCTCGACACCCTGCGAGGCGTCGACCACCAGCAGCGCGCCTTCACAGGCCGACAGCGAGCGACTGACCTCGTAGGAGAAGTCGACGTGCCCGGGCGTGTCGATCAGGTTGAGGTTGTAGACCTTGCCGTCGCGGGCGGTGTAGCGCAGTGCGGCGGTCTGGGCCTTGATGGTGATGCCGCGCTCACGCTCGATGTCCATCGAGTCGAGCACCTGGGCCTCCATCTCGCGATCGGAGAGCCCGCCGCAGCGCTGGATGAGGCGATCGGCCAGCGTGCTCTTGCCGTGGTCGATATGGGCAATGATCGAGAAGTTGCGGATGTGGTCCATGGGGAGATCAGGGCGCCGGGGCGCAGCGCACCGTGCGGCGCTTGTGCAGGCCCGAAGGGGCGGCGGAAGACCCGTCTGACGGGTGTCCGGTGTGGCTAAAAAAAAGGCACGTCCAATGGGAGACGCGCCTTCCAACAAAACGTATGGCAACTGCTTGTTGGGCCTTCATTGTAGCCAAAAGGCCTTGCCCGCAAGCCGCGAATTTGTTCGTCCCGGCGTCGTTGCAGGTCGCCAACAGCGCATTTATCCACAGCTTATCAACATTGTCGGCACGCTTGGCGGGCGCCGGCCGGCGCAGTGGGAGCTTGTGCGAATCAGGCGCCTAAATGGCCCCAAAAACGTCCAGATTGTAGCGCCTGCCTGAAGCAATCGGACATGGCGTGGATGTGAGTGAATACTCGCTTAACAATGGGATGACCCGAGCAGCCCCGCGGGCATCCCGCCAAGTGGAAAGACCAAGTTTTCCGCTTGGGTGATGCCCGCCGCGCTGTGGCTCACTTCGATGGTCGGATCACGTAGTAGCTGACCCAGTCACCGCGACGCGCCAGCACCGACACCGCCTTGCTCTTGTCCAGCTTGGCCACGGCGGCGGCAAACTGCCGGGCGTCGGTGATGTCGGAGTTGTCGATCTGCAGCAGCACATCGCCCTCACGCAGGCCGGCCCGGGCAGCCGCACCATCGACCGACTCGACCCGGACACCTCCCTTGATCTTGAGTTCCTTGCGGGCGGCCTCGGTGAGGTCGCTGACGGTCAGGCCCAGGGCCGCCTTGACCGGCGACGACGCCGGCTCGGCCGGCGCCTTGCCCCCCTTGGTGTCGGGCTCCAGCTCGGCCACCGTGACCATCAGCTCCTTGGCAGTGCCGCGGCGAAACACCGTGATCGGCAGCTTGGTGCCTGGCTTGGTGCTGCCGATGATGCGAGGCAGATCGACCGAGCGCTCGACCGGCTTGCCGTCAACCTTGGTGATGATGTCGCCCGCCTCCACACCGGCCTTTTCGGCCGGCGTGCCGGGCTCGACCCCTTGCACCAGTGCCCCCTGGTTCTTGCCCAGACCCAGGGACTCGGCCACGTCCTTGCTCACCGGTGCGATGCGCACGCCGATGCGGCCACGCACCACACGGCCGGAGCTGCGCAATTGGTCGGCCACGCGCATGGCCTCGTCGATGGGAATGGCGAACGATATGCCGGCATAGCCGCCCGAGGGACTGTAGATCTGAGAGTTGATGCCCACCACTTCACCGCGCATGTTCAGCAGCGGACCGCCTGAGTTGCCGGGGTTGATCGCCACATCGGTCTGGATGAAGGGCAGGTAGTCGCCGGTGTCGCGCTGCTTGGCGCTGACGATGCCGGCGGTCACGGTGTTCTCGAGGTTGAAGGGCGAGCCAATCGCCATCACCCACTCGCCCACCTTCAGGCGCGAGACATCACCGATCTTCACTGCCGGCAGGCCGCTGGCTTCGATCTTGACCACGGCCACATCGGTGCGCGCGTCAGCGCCGATCAGCTTGGCCTTGAACTCTCGCTTGTCGGTCAGGGTGACGATCAGCTCGTCGGCCCCGTCGACCACGTGGGCGTTGGTCATGACCAGCCCGTCCGTCGTCAGGATGAAACCGGAGCCCACGCCGCGGCGTTGCGGTGCATCGTCATCGTTGCCGCGCGGCCCGCGGCCCTGCGGCAGAGGGATGCCGAAGCGGCGCAGGAACTCCTCCATGCCCGGGTCGAGCTGCTGCGAGCCGCGGCCATTGGCGCGGGCCTTCTCGCTGGTGCGGATGTTGACCACCGACGGGCTGGTCTGCTCAACCAGCTCAGTGAAATCGGGCCCGGGCCGGATCTGCGCCTGGGCGCTCAGCGGCAGTGCCGGCAGCGTGGCGGTCCACAGCAGTGCCGCAAGCGACAGCACACGGCGCAGGCGCGGCAAAGGCAGGACGGGGGACATCGACGACATCAGAACTCCTTCAACATCGGGCTGAGACAGGCACGCCGGCATTGCGACCTGGCCGGGGTGGTGCCTGGACGGGATCAGGGACGGCGCCGGACCAGCGCCTCACCAAATCGCTGCAGGGTCTCTGCAGGCACGTCGCCCACCAGGGTGATCCAGTGGGCATCACGGCGCAGGGTCAGGGTGCTGGTAGCGCCGACCGGTGCGCTGGCTCTGGCTTGGTGCCGTTCCTGCTGAAAAGGTTCGATGAAGATCGACACGTGGGTCAGGCCGTCGCCATAGATGGCTTGCAGCACCACCGGCGCCTGGGGATCATGGGTCGACCCCAGTACGCGGCGCGCGCAATGCAACTCGCGAAAGCCGGACGGCAGCGGCCCCAGTTGCCAGCCCTCGGCCTCCAGGCGCACCGGCAGTGCGGTGGCCTTGGCCACGCGGTAGCCCTCCAGTTGCCGCAGCGGCGCCTGCAGGCTATCGATCTGGGAACGCACGCCCAGCGCCAGCTCGGTGAATCCTACGGACTCCAGGACTTGGCCGCCGGGGGCCAGGATCTCGGCGCGCAGCAACAGTCCGCTGCCCAGCTCGGACCACAGCCGCTGGCTGAAGCGCTGCGGGTCGCGGGCGCGCAGCAGCACCACCTCGGCGTCCAGGCCGGCGACACGATCACGGCCAATGCGACGCCACTCGTAGGACTCGAGCACTTGTCGCACGTTCGACGAGAAGATGGCGGGAAAGGCACTCCGGGCGTCGCGCGCCTCCACCACCGCCAGCCGCGCACGGGGCCACAGCGTGTGCTGCACCTCGTTCAGACGGATCAGCAGGCGGCTCTCGCCATCGAGCCAGTCGATGCGCTCGGCCTGCATCGGGCCGTCGACATAGTGCGTCAGACGCGAGGCAATGGACAGGCCGTTGACGCTGACCACCAGCGTACCCTGGTAATTGCGGCGCGCTGCGGCCTCCTGGCTTCGGCTGATCCAGACCCGCGCGTCATGGGGCGCCTCTGGCGCCGGTGGCCAGGCGGGCTGCGCCCAGGCCAGACCACTTGCCAGACAGGGACCAAGGACAGCCAGCAGGCACAGCTGGCGACGGGGACGCAACTTGGGCATGGCGGGCAGTCGGTCAACGCGCCTGGACGCCCACCTGGCGCAGGCCATCTTCCGCCCCCACCGCCACCGTGGCACCCCGCGACCGCAGGCGATGCTCCTCCAGATAGCGGTCCAGCAGCGGATCGCGCAGCAGGACGCCGCCCGCGATGGCGCCTGAAGCCGAGACGGCCCGCTCAGCGGCGGCCGACTCCAGCGCCACCTGCTGGGCACCCGCCCCTGCCCGCGCCAAGGAGCCCCCGGTCCCGGAGACATCGGACAGGCCGGGACGCATCATCACGGCCACACCCACCACCGTCATCACCCCTGCAGCCATGGCCATCGGCGCACTGAGCCGGCGCCAGTTCCAGGCGGGGGTCGTGGTGGTCTGCGGCACGGCAAGGGGCGTCGGCGCCATCACCACCGGCTCCCGGGCCAGACGGTCGCGCAGGCGGGCAACGAAGGCTTCGTCGTGCCCGGCGGCGCGGGGACCGAGGTCTTCGGAGCGCAGCACATCGCCAATCACTGCGTAGGCATGCCAGCGCTGCCTCACGCCCGGCGTGTTCTGGCGCCAGGCCTCCAGGGCGGCATCAAGATCCGGGGCTCGGGCCTCCCCATCGCTCAGCGCCGACAGGCACTGCAGCAGGGACTCTCCGGCTTCGGTCTGGACTTGCGGCTTCATCTGGATCCACCTTCCACTTCTAGCGGCCCGTTCACCAGCGTTCGCCGTCGCGCGTGTCGAGCAACGGCCGCAGGCGCTCGGCAATGGCCTCGCGCGCACGGAAGATGCGCGAGCGGACGGTGCCGATCGGACAGTTCATCACTTCGGATATCTCTTCGTAGCTCAGCCCTTCGATCTCGCGCAGCGTGATCGCCTGGCGCAAGTCCTCGGACAGCGATTCGATGGCCGCGTTCACAGTGGCGGCAATCTCCTTGCTGGCGAGCAGGGCATCGGGCGTGGCCATGTCGGTTGGTTCCACCTGACGCGCGGAAGTTTCCTCGTCATCCGCCGGTGCCAGTGCCGATTCGGTCACGATCGGGTCGCGTTTGAGTTCGAGCAGGGCCTTCTTGGCCGTGTTGACCGCAATCCGGTAAAGCCAGGTGTAGAACGCGCTCTCGCCGCGGAACTGCGGCAGCGCACGGTAGGCCCGGATGAAGGTCTCCTGGGCGATGTCCTGCACCAGATCGGTGTCACGCACCATCCGTGCGATCAGGCGCTCGATCCGGCGCTGGTATTTGACGACCAGCATCTCGAAGGCCCGGACATCCCCCCGTTTGACGCGATCGACCAGGGCGGCATCGGCGTCGGCCTGTTCGGCACTCACGCCAGCGGGCCCTCCAGGGGCGCCTCGGTCTGGCGCAGGGCCACCCTCAGGGGGTGCCAGGCCTGCCCCTGGGTCGAGCGCGCCACCGGCAGCCAGACACGGCGGCGACGACGCCCTTCGGCCGGCTGGGATTCCCAGCGCAGCAGCATGGCATCGCCGACGTCGAAAACGGTGTCGACCTGGCCAGCCTCGCCCTCGGACTCGCGCACCTGCCAGCGACCGGGCAGGGTGCAGCGCCACTCGGTGCCGGTCCAGCACAGCTGGGCGGGATGCTGGCGGGCGTGCCACAGCGCCGTTCCGGCCGCGGTCAGGATGCCCAGCCCACCAAAACCGATCCACAGCCAGTGGGTCAGCGGACCGTCCAGCCCCGGCAGACCGTCTGCGTCGAGATGCCAGGCCAGCGTGCCTGCCCAGGCCAGCGCGGCCAGCGACCACACAGCCCAGGCCGCAATCCACCAGCCCCCGCGCAGCTCGGCCTGGATCTGGATCGTCGGGGCAGCGCGCATCGTCAGCGGGTGGACTTGGCGTGCGCCGGGCCGGTCAGATGCGCCCGAACACCAGGGTGCCGTTGGTGCCGCCGAAACCGAAGTTGTTCTTCACGGCCAGATCGATCGTCATCTCGCGCGCGGTGTTGGCGCAGTAGTCCAGGTCACACTCGGGGTCCTGGTTGAAGATGTTGATCGTCGGTGGCGAGATCTGGTGGTGCAGCGCCAGGATCGTGAAGACCGACTCCACGCCACCCGCGCCGCCCAGCAGGTGGCCGGTCATGGACTTGGTGGAATTGACCACCAGCCGCTTGGCGTGGTCGCCAAAGGCCAGCTTGATCGCGTTGGTCTCGTTGAGGTCGCCCAGCGGGGTGGAAGTGCCGTGGGCGTTGAGGTACTGCACCTGGTCGGCGTTGATGCCGGCATTGCGCAGCGCCGCCTTCATCGAACGCTTGGGACCGTCCACATTGGGCGCGGTCATGTGGTACGCATCGGCGCCCATGCCGAAGCCACGCAGTTCGGCGTAGATCCTGGCGCCGCGCTTCTTCGCGTGCTCGTACTCCTCGAGCACCACCACGCCGGCGCCCTCGCCCAGCACGAAGCCGTCGCGGTCCTTGTCCCAGGGCCGCGAGGCCGTCTCGGGGGATTCGTTGCGGGTGGACAGGGCACGGGCCGCCGCAAAGCCACCGACACCCAGCATCGACACCGTGGCCTCGGAGCCGCCGGCGACCATCACGTCGGCATCGCCGTACTCGATCATGCGACCGGCTTCACCGATGCAGTGCAGGCCGGTGGTGCAGGCGGTGACCACCGCCAGATTGGGGCCGGTGAAGCCAAAGCGGATCGACACATGGCCGCTGATCATGTTGATGATCGAGGCGGGCACGAAGAAGGGCGAGATGCGGCGCGGACCGCGGTCGACCACCGTGCGGGCAGTGGCCTCGATCTCGGGCAGTCCACCGATGCCCGACCCGATCATGCAGCCGATGCGCTCGGCCGTTTCCTCGGTGAGGGCATCGTTGGTGGGCAGCCCGGCATCCTGCACGGCCTGGATCGCGGCGGCCATGCCGTAGTGGATGAAGCTGTCCATCGCCTTGGCTTCCTTGCCGGGGATGTAGTCCTCGACCTTGAAGCCCTTGACTTCGCCCGCGAACTGGCAGCTGATGCCGGATGCGTCGAACTTGGTGATCGGGGCGATGCCCGGACGGCCGGCGATCAGGTTCGCCCAGCCTTCGGTGACTGTGTTGCCGATCGGGCTGATCAGCCCGAGACCGGTCACGACGACGCGGCGACGAGTCATGCGTTCTTCACTTCGTTGTCAGTTCGGGCGCTCGGGGCGTGAGCGCGCCCGCGCGCGGGCCTGAAGGCGCTCAGGCCTTGGCGTGGTTCTTGGCGTAGTCGATCGCCAGCTGCACGGTCGTGATCTTCTCGGCTTCTTCGTCCGGGATCTCGATGCCAAACTCGTCCTCGAGGGCCATCACCAGCTCGACGGTGTCCAGCGAATCGGCGCCGAGGTCGGCGACGAAGGCCTTCTCGTTGCTGACGTCGGTTTCGGGAACGCCCAGTTGCTCGGCAATGATCTTCTTGACGCGTGCTTCGATATCGCTCATGACTCCTCCAGGAGGTTGGTGCAAAACGGCCCGGATTCTACCCGGGGAGATGGTGGGACCCGCCTGCGGGTTTCAGCCCATGAACATGCCGCCGTTGACGTGCATTTCCGTGCCGGTGATGTAACCGGCCTCGGGCGAGGCCAGGAAGGCGACGGCGTGGGCAATTTCTTCGGGCTGGCCCAGGCGCTGCAGCGGGATCTGTGCCAGCAGCGCGGCCTTCTGCGCCTCGGGCAGCTCACCGGTCATGTCGGTGGCAATGAAGCCCGGCGCGACGCAGTTGACGGTGATGCCGCGGCTGCCCAGTTCCCGAGCCAGCGCCCGGCTCATGCCGGCGACGCCGGCCTTGGCGGCCGCGTAGTTGGCCTGTCCGGGGTTGCCCGAGGCGCCCACCACCGAGGTGATGTTGATGATGCGGCCATAGCGCTGCTTCATCATCGGGCGCACCACGGCACGCGCGAGCCGGAACACCGCCTTCAGGTTGGTGTCGAGCA
Source organism: Burkholderiales bacterium (assembly GCA_017302485.1). GTDB lineage: Bacteria > Pseudomonadota > Gammaproteobacteria > Burkholderiales > Burkholderiaceae_C > Ideonella. The sequence continues at coordinate 13,005 of JAFLDI010000026.1, forward strand.
CGGCGTCCCAGTCCTCGTCCTTCATGCGCATGGCCAGCGTGTCACGGGTGATGCCGGCGTTGTTGACCAGCACCTGCAGCCCGCCGTGCTCCTTGACGATGGCGTCTACCAGGGCCTCGGCGGCGGGGGCGTCGTTGACGTCGAGCTTGACACCGTGCCCGCCCTGGGCAGACAAGGTCTCGGTGATGCTGGCGGCCCCGGCATCGCTGGTGGCGGTGCCGATGACGGTGAAGCCCTTGGCGGCCAGCGTGGCAGCGATCGAGCGGCCGATGCCGCGCGACGCGCCGGTGACCAGGGCGATCTGGGAAGTGGTGGTGTCGCTCATCGGTGAGGGTGATTCAGCAGTGTCAGGCCAGCCAGGCGCGGGCCTCGGCCAGCGAGGCCGGGTCGAGGACGGTGGCGCTGGCGGCGTCGGCGTCGATGCGCTTGACCATGCCGGACAGCACCTTGCCGGGGCCGCATTCGAAGATGTGCGTCAGGCCGCGAGCGCGCAGCGCCTGCACCACCTCGACCCAGCGCACCGGACCGAAGGCCTGGCGGTAGAGGGCATCGCGGATGGCGTCGGCGTCCGACACCACGGCGACGTCGATGTTGTTGACCACCGGGATCTGCGGCGTGGCCAGGGCGGTCTCGGCCAGCCGAACCTTCAGGCGCTCGGCGGCCGGCTTCATCAGGCTGGAGTGGAACGGCGCCGACACAGGCAGCGGCAGCGCCCGCTTGGCTCCCTTGGCCTTGAGCACCTCGCAGCCCTTGTCGACCCCGGCCTTGGTGCCGGCGATCACGGTCTGCTTGGGGTCATTGAAGTTGACCGCCTCGACCACCTCGCCGCTGGCCGCTGCCGCGTCGGCGCAGCCCTCCCGCACGGCCTGGGCGTCCAGGCCCAGGATGGCGGCCATGGCGCCCACGCCCACCGGCACGGCCTCCTGCATCGCCTGGGCACGCAGACGCACCAGCGGCAGGGCATCGGCCAGGCTGAGCACGCCGGCGGCGACCAGGGCGGTGTACTCGCCCAGCGAATGGCCGGCGACCGCAGCGGGGATCAGACCGGTCTCGGCGATCCAGGCGCGGTAGCAGGCGATGCCGGCCGTCAGCATCACCGGCTGGGTGTTGGTGGTCAGGTCCAGCTGCTCTTTCGGACCGGTGCGGATCAGCACGCCGATGTCCTCGCCCAGCGCGGCCGAGGCTTCGGCCAGCGTGGCGGTCACCGCAGGGTGGTCGCCCCAGGCGTCGAGCATGCCCACGGCCTGTGAACCCTGGCCGGGAAAGACGAATGCGAATGCGGTGCTCATGGCTTGTCTATCGGATGAATCGTCGTGGCATGCGTGCGGCGGCAGAGCGCTCAGAGCTCGAGCAGCACGGCGCCCCAGGTGAAACCGCCGCCCACGCCCTCGAGCAGCACGGTCTGGCCCTTCTTGACCTGGCCATTGCGCACGCCATGGTCCAGCGCCAGCGGGATCGAGGCGGCCGAGGTGTTGCCGTGTTCGTGTACGGTCACCACCACGCGCTCGGCCGGCAGCTTGAGCTTGCGGGCGGTGCCCTGCATGATGCGGATGTTGGCCTGGTGCGGCACCAGCCAGTCGATGTCGGCGGGCGTGCGGCCAGCCGCCTCCAGGGCCTCGCGGGCGACCTCGTCGAGCACGCCCACGGCCAGCTTGAACACGGCCTGGCCGTCCATCTTGAGCAAAGGATCGCCCAGCACTTGGCCGCCGCTGACGGTGCCAGGCACCTGCAGGATCTCGCGGTGTTTGCCGTCGGCGTGCAGCTTGCAGGCCAGCAGGCCGGTCTCGCTGGACGATTCCAGCACCACGGCGCCGGCGCCATCGCCGAAGAGCACGCAGGTGGTGCGGTCGTTGAAGTCGAGGATGCGCGAGAAGACCTCGGCGCCGATCACCAGCGCGCAGTTGGCAGCGCCAGTGCGGATCATCGAGTCGGCCACCGTCAGCGCGTAGACGAAGCCGGAACACACGGCCTGCACGTCAAAGGCCGGGCATCCGGCCATGCCCAGCTTGTGCTGGATGATGGTGGCGGTCGACGGGAACACCATGTCCGGCGTGGACGTGGCGACGATGATCAGGTCGACGTCCTCCGGCAGGCGGCCGGCGGCCTCCAGGGCGTGGCGCGCGGCGCTGACACCCAGGTCGCTGGACGACTGCTCGGGCGCCGCGAAGTGGCGCGCGCGAATGCCGGTGCGCTCGACGATCCACTCGTCGGAGGTCTCGATGCCGCGCGCGGCCAGCTCGGCCGCCAGGTCGGCGTTGGTGACACGGCGCGTGGGCAGGCAGCTGCCGGTGCCGGTGATGCGGGCGTAGCGTTGAGGATCCACGCGTTCAGCTCAGAGAGAGTCAGGCAGCGGCGTCGGCCGGCGAGGCCGGCATCGCTTCCAGGGTTTCGACGATGCGATCGTGCACCTGGTCGAGCAAGCGGTTGCGAGCCGCATCATAAGCGCGGCCCAGGGCATTGCCGAAGGCGAAGGCATCGGCCGAGCCGTGGCTCTTGAACACCAGGCCTCGCAGGCCGAGCAGCGCCGCGCCGTTGTAGCCACGCGGATCGACACGCTTCTTGAAGCGACCCAGCACCGGCAGCGCCGCCAGTGCGATCAGCTTGGTCCACCAGGTGCGGGTGAACTCTTCCTTGATGAACTGCGCCAGCGCGTGGGCAAGACCCTCGGAGGTCTTGAGCGCGACGTTGCCGACGAAGCCATCGCAGACCACCAGGTCGACGCTGCCGGTGAAGATGTCGTTGCCCTCGACATTGCCGAGGTAGTTGATGTGGCCATCGGCGCCCGCAGTGCGCAGGAGTTCGCCAGCCCGCTTGATGACATCCGAGCCCTTGATGACCTCGGCGCCGATGTTGAGCAGACCGACCGTGGGGTCGGGCTTGGCATCGATGGCAGCCACCAGCGCACTGCCCATGACGGCAAACTGCAGCAGATGCTCCGGAGTGCAGTCGACGTTGGCGCCCAGGTCGAGCATGGTGGTGTAGGTGCCCTTCTCGTTGGGCAGCACCGAAGCGATGGCCGGGCGATCGATGCCATCCAGGGTCTTCAGCAGATAGCGCGCCAGGGCCATCAGCGCGCCAGTGTTGCCGGCCGAGACACAGGCGTCGGCGCGCACCACGCCGCTGTCGTCGGGCTTGAGTTGAGAGATGGCCACGCGCATCGACGAATCGCGCTTGCGGCGCAGCGCCACCTCGACCGGATCGTCCATGGCCACCACCTCAGTGGCCTCGACCACGGTGCAACGACTCCAGCCGACCGCCTCGCGCAAGGCCTCGGCCTGACCGACGAGCAGCAATTCGGCCTGCGGATGGGTATCGAGGAAGCTGCGGCAGGCCGGCAAGGTGACCGACGGGCCGTGGTCGCCGCCCATGCAGTCGACGGCGATGCGCACGCGCTCGAGCGGCTGGAAGTTCAGGCGGTGGGTCACGGGCAAAGCTTGGCCATCAATGCACACACCGACGCGCCCGGGCTGCCACAGCGCAGGCGCTCGTGTCGGGCGATGAAGGCAGGATCGGCACGGCCACCAGGGCCGCCCGATCCGGGCAGAGGGCAGCGAGGTCAGGCACCGTCGGCCGACCCGGCAGCGTGCTCAGGATCAGGCCTCGGCCTTGCTCTTCAGGACCTTGCGGCCACGGTAGAAGCCGGTCGGGCTGATGTGGTGGCGCAGATGCACCTCACCAGTGGTCGGCTCGATCGCGGTGCCCGGGTTGGTCAGCGCGTTGTGCGAGCGGTGCATGCCGCGCTTGGAGGGCGACTTCTTGTTCTGCTGGACGGCCATGGAAATCTCCTGGGGGCGCCGGGCCCTGCCGACGCCGACAAGCGGCGCGCTGACGGGACTCGCGCGTGCGGCTCAAGACACCGGGTTGCCCCGGCCGGCCGCCGTGAAGGGGTGAAAAGGGTGGTCTCCCGGGCCCCTGCGGCACCGATCAGTCAGCACCCCAAAGTCGGGAAAGCCTGAAAGTATAGCATGCCCGTCCAGGATCAGCCAGCGCCCGCCCCGCCCCGGCCCTTCAGGCCAGCCAGCACCGCAAACGGGTTCGGGCGCTCGTCGGCGGGCTCCTGCGCCTCGGCCAGCGGCAACGGCTGCGGGCAGTGCGCATGACGCGGCACCAGGGGCAGCGCCAGCAGCAATTCGTCCTCGACCAGCTCACGCAGATCCAGCACGCGCTCCAGCGACAGCACATCGTCTTCCAGCTCGGCATCCAACGCGGCGGCCTGTTGTTCATCGGGCACGAAGCGCAAGGACCGGTCCAGGGCCACAGTCTCCTCCACCGGCGCCAGGCAGCGCTGGCAGCACAGCGCCAGGCGCACGTCGGCCTTGAGCTGCAGCCAGATTTCGGCCGCACCACCCGCCAGCGGGCGCAACTCACCGCGCGCCTGCCAATGCACCAGGGCGTCGGTCGAGGCCTCGGGCACCGCCGACTCGGCCAGCCGCTGCATGGAGGCCAGCGGCCAGTCACCGGCCATCTCGCCGTGCTCGGCGGCGAAGGCGGCCATGTCCAGTTTCAGGGGGTCGTGGGGCCTCGACTTCGGTTTCATGGCGCCAGTGTACGGGGCCAATGGGAGAATTCCGCCATGACCACCCTGCCCCCGCTGATCCTGGGTTCGACCTCGCGTTACCGGCGCGAACTGCTCGAGCGCCTGCGCCTGCCGTTCACCGCCGAGGCGCCGCGCGTCGACGAAACCCCGCTGCCCGGCGAGCGACCGGCCGACCTGGCCCTGCGGCTGGCGCTGGCCAAGGCCCGTGAGGTGGCCTCGCGCCATCCGGGCGCTGTGGTGATCGGCTCCGACCAGGTGGCCGATGTCGACGGCGAGGCCATCGGCAAACCCGGCACCCATGAACGCGCCGTGGCGCAACTGCAGCGGATGAGCGGCCAGACGGTGGTGTTCCAGACCGCGGTGGCCGTGGTGCGCCCCGACACCGGCTTCGAGCAGGTCGAGCGGGTGCCGGTGACGGTGCGCTTTCGCTCCCTGGCCGACGACGAGATCGAGCACTACCTGCGCCTGGAGCAACCTTACGACTGCGCCGGCAGCGCCAAATGCGAGACCCTGGGCATCGCGCTGCTGTCGGCGATCGAGTCCGATGACCCGACCGCCCTGGTCGGTCTGCCGCTGATCCGCACCAGCGCCCTGCTGCGCGCCGCCGGCCTGGACCCGGTGCGCCAGGCCCGATGAGCGCGAACGGCCGCCTGCTGCTGGTGCCCAGCACGCTGGACCTGGGCGCCACGCCCACGCCG
>JAFLDI010000260.1 GCA_017302485.1 Burkholderiales bacterium
GCCACAGTGAACTCGCCGTAGTGGAAGATGCTGGCCGCCAGCACCGCGTCGGCGCCGCCGACCTGGATGCCCTCGACCAGGTGCTCCAGCGCACCCACGCCACCCGAGGCGATCACCGGCACCGGCACGGCGTCGCTGACCGCGCGTGTCAGCGCCAGGTCAAAGCCGACCTTGGTGCCGTCGCGGTCCATGCTGGTCAGCAGGATCTCGCCGGCGCCATGCTCGGCCATCTGGCGCGCCCAGGCCACCGCATCGATGTGCTCGTTCTTGCGGCCGCCGCGGGTGTAAACATCCCAGCCCGGGCCCTTGGCGGCCAGGTCCTCGCCGACGCGCTTCTTGGCGTCAATGGCCACCACGATGGCCTGCGAGCCGTACTTGTCCGAGGCATCACGGATCAGCTGCGGGTTGGCCACCGCCGCCGAGTTGAAGCTGACCTTGTCGGCGCCCGCGTTCAGCAGCCGCCGGACATCGTCCACCGAGCGCACGCCGCCCCCCACCGTCAGCGGGATGAAGACCTGCGAGGCCACCGCCTCGATGATGTGCAGGATCAGGTCGCGTTCGTCACTGGTGGCGGTGATGTCCAGGAAGGTCAGCTCGTCGGCGCCCTGCTCGTTGTAGCGCGCAGCGATCTCGACCGGGTCCCCGGCATCGCGCAGTTCGACGAAGTTGACGCCCTTGACGACGCGTCCGCCGGTGACGTCGAGGCAGGGAATGATGCGTTTGGCCAGCATGGCGGGTTCGGCCGGTGGCCGCAGCAGTGGGACGCGGGCAGCCGCCCGCGCCGAAAATGGATCAGCCGTTGAGCTCGTCGGCGCGGGCCTGCCCGGCGGCAAAGTCCAGTGCGCCGGTGTAGATCGAGCGGCCGCAGATCACGCCTTCGACACCCTCGCTTTCGACCGCACACAGGGCCTCGATGTCGGCCAGGTTGGACAGCCCCCCGGAGGCGATCACCGGGATGCTCAGCGCCTGCGCCAGCTTGACGGTGGCCTCGATGTTGATGCCGGTGAGCATGCCGTCGCGGCCGATGTCGGTGTAGATCACGCCCTCGATGCCGTAGTCCTCGAACTTGCGTGCCAGATCCACCACCTCGTGGCCGGTGAGCTTGCTCCAGCCGTCGGTGGCGACCTTGCCGTCCTTGGCATCGAGGCCGACGATGATGTGGCCGCCGAAGGCGGAGCAGGCGTCGCGCAGGAAGCCCGGGTTCTTGACGGCGGCGGTACCGATGATGACGTAGCTGATGCCATCGTCCAGGTAGCGCTCGATGGTGTCCAGATCGCGGATGCCGCCGCCCAGTTGCACCGGGATCTGGTCGCCCACTGCCTTGAGGATGGCCTTGATCGCGCCCTCGTTGATCGGCTTGCCGGCGAAGGCCCCGTTGAGGTCGACCAGGTGCAGGCGACGTGCGCCGGCATCGAGCCAGCGACGGGCCATCGCGGCCGGATCCTGCCCGAAGGTGGTGGAGACGTTCATGTCGCCCTGTTCAAGGCGGACGCATTGACCATCTTTGAGGTCGATCGCGGGGATCAGCAGCATGGCTCGTCGAGCACGGATGGGAAGAAAGGTGGGCGCACGCGCATCAGGCTGACGCAGCGTGGACGGCGAGGACGTGGCCGGAGGGGGTCACGGGTTCCAGTGGAGGAAGTTGCGGTACAGCGCCAAGCCGTGCTCGGCGCTCTTCTCGGGGTGGAACTGGGTGGCGAAAATATTATCCCGCGCCACCGCGCAGGTAAAGCGATCCCCGTACTCGGTGCTGCCGGCGCTGTGGCGCGGGTCCGACGGCTCGGTGTAGAAGCTGTGGACGAAATAGAACCAGGCATCGTCCGGCACGCCGGTCCACACCGGGTGGGCGCCCATTTGGCGCACCTGGTTCCAGCCCATCTGCGGCACCTTGTAGCGGCTGCCGTCGGGCTGGGTGCGGCCGTCCAGGCGGAAGCGCCTGACCCGACCCGGGATCAGGCCCAGGCCGGGCGTGTCCTGCTCCTCGGAGTGGTCCAGCAGCATCTGCATGCCCACACACACGCCCATCAGCGGCTTGCCAGCGGCCACCGAGGCCAGCACGGCCTCGTTCAGGCCGGAGTCGGCGAACTCGCGCATGCAGTCGCGCATCGCGCCCTGGCCGGGCAGCACGATGCGTTCGGCGGCATGCACCTCCTCGGGGCGCTGGGTGACGATGACGTCCACCCCCTCGCCGGCGGCGACATGCATCACCGCCTGCGAGACCGAGCGCAGGTTGCCCATGCCGTAGTCGACGACGGCAACGGTTCGCGTCATGGCCGACCTCCCGCCGGGCCGTCCCAAGGGAGGTCAGCCCCCTCGGGGGGTAGCGATGGCGCGAAGCGACAAGCTTGGGGGCTCACGTTCATCAGAGGCTTCCTTTGGTCGAAGGAATCACGCCGGCCGAGCGCGGATCGGGCGTCAGCGCCATGCGGATCGCGCGGCCGAAGGCCTTGAAGACGGTCTCGCACTGGTGGTGTGCGTTGTGGCCCTTGAGGTTGTCGATGTGCAGGCTGACGCCGGCGTGGTTGACGAAGCCCTGGAAGAACTCGAAGGCCAGCTGGGTGTCGAAGCCGCCGATCATGCCGCTGGTGAACTTCACATCCATCGCCAGCCCGGGGCGGCCGGAGAAGTCCACCACCACGCGCGACAGCGCCTCGTCCAGCGGCACGTAGCTGTGGCCGTAACGGGTGATGCCCTTCTTGTCGCCCACGGCGGCGGCCACCGCCTGGCCCAGCGTGATGCCGACGTCTTCCACCGTGTGGTGGCCATCGATGTGCAGGTCGCCCTGGGCTTCGATCTCCAGGTCGATCAGGCCGTGGCGGGCGATCTGGTCGAGCATGTGGTCGAAAAAGCCGATGCCGGTGGCCAGGCTGGCGCGGCCGCTGCCGTCCAGGTTGACCTTGACGCGGATCTTGGTCTCGTTGGTGTCGCGCCGGATCTCGGCGATGCGCTCGGTGCTCATGCGGTGGTGTCCTTCAGCGCCGCGGTGAACGCGGCCAGCATCTGCGTATTTTCCTCCGGCGTGCCCACGGTGATGCGCAGGCAGCCGGCCAGCAGCGGGTGCAGGCCGCTGACGTTCTTGATCAGCACCTGGCGCGCCTTCATGCCGGCGAAGATGGCGGCCGGGTCCGGTACCCGCACCAGGACCATGTTGGCCTCGCTGGGGAAGGGCTGCACGCCCGGCAGCGCCTGCAGCGCGGCAAAGATGCGTGCGCGCTCGCTGCGGATGATGGCCGCCTGGCGGGCGTACTCGTCCACATGCTCCAGCGCGAACAGCGCGGCCTCGCAGTTGAGCACGCTGATGTTGAACGGCGGGCGCAGCTTGTCCAGCTCGGCAATCAGCGGCGCACGGCCGATCAGGTAGCCGATGCGCACCCCGGCCAGGCCGAACTTGCTCATGGTGCGCATCAGCAGCACATGCTCATGGCGCTGCAGGCGGGCCAGCGAATCGCGCGAGGCAAAGGGCTGGTAGGCCTCGTCCATCACCACCAGGCCGGGGGCGGCCTCGATGATGGCGTCGATCGCGCCGTCGTCCCACAGGTTGGCGGTGGGGTTGTTCGGGTAGGCCAGCCAGACCACGGCGGGCTGGTGCTCGCGGATCGCAGCCAGCATGGCCGGGGCATCAAGCTGGAAGTCGGGCGTGGTGGGCACGCCCACGAAGCGCAGGCCCTGCAGTTTGGCGCTCAGCTCGTACATCACGAAACCGGGCAGCGGCGCCAGGATCACGTTGCCGGGCACGTCGGCGGCCAGGGTCAGCAGGCTGATCAGCTCGTCCGAGCCATTGCCCAGCATGATGTCGCAGCCGGCGGGCATCTGAGCGTGCCGGGCCAGCTCGGCGCGCAGCACGTCGCCGCGCTCGGCCGGGTAGCGGTTCAGTGCCACCTCGGCCAGGCGCGCACCCAGTTGCTGGCGCAGTGCGGGCGGCAGCGGGAACGGGTTCTCCATCGTGTCGACCTTGACCATGCCGGCGCTGGGCTGCACGGCATAGCCATGCAGGCCCTGCACGTCGGCACGCAGGACACGTTTCATGCGGTCGGCCAGGGAGGCGCTCATGGCATCAGGCTTTCGGGGCGGGTTCGTCGAGCACGGCGGGCCCGACCAGGAAGGGGTTGAGGACCTGCACGCTGTCGATCTGCTGGCCGTGCTGCAGGTCTTCGGTCAGCAGGTAGCGGCAGCCCTGGTGCTGGGCGGCCGCCACCACCAGCGCGTCCCAGTAGTTCAGGCCGAAGCGGCTCTCGATCGCCCAGGCGGTTTCCACCGTCGGGTGATCGGTCTGCCAGGGCTTCCAGTGCTGGTAGCGGCGGACCTCGGCGCGCGCATCGCCGGCCGAGATGGCGGTGGTGAACTTGCGGCGGGCGTTGTTGTAGAACTCGTTGAGCACCTGGCCGCTGATGCGCCCGCAGCGGCGCGTCCAGCAGGCGCCCACCCAGCCGCGGGCGGCGTCGCGCTTGGCCGGGTCGCGGTCGTCGAAGCAGTAGAGCAGGACACTCGTGTCCAGCATCAGCAAGGTGCTCACCGGCGGCCCCGCGTGTAGATCTCGTCGCGCGTGGGGTAGCGGCCGTCGGAGCTGCCGAAGCTCTTGAACTCCAGCGCCTCGCGCATCGCCCGCTCATAGGCGTCGTCGTGCCGCATCTTCTCGGCCAGCAACTCGCCCACCAGGCGCGAGACGCTGGTGTTGCGGCGCGCCGCCTCCAGCCGCGCCCATTCGGCGACGCTGTCTTCCATGGTGATGGTGACGTTCTTCATGCGGTGGCACGCCCGTTGCGGGATGGCGGCAGGATAACACGAAGTTCGTGGAACACGAAGTTCGTGTCTCTTACCCCCACCCCACCCAGGCGCTTGACTTCAAGTCCACTTGAAGTCTCAGACTGCGTGTCATCGATCACCCTGACCGCCCCGACCATGCTGCTGCACACCCCCTCCCCTGCGCTGCGCGAACGCCTTCAGCGCCTGCACACCCTGTCGCCCGAGTACGGCCGGCAGCTCAGCAGCCACCTGCCGATGGCCCTGGCCGCACTGGACGCGCTCGGCGCCGACGCTGCCCGGCTCGACCAGTTCACCGCCACCTACCGCGCCAAGCACCCGCTGGCCGAGCAGCCGCCCCCGGGCCGCGCGTG
>JAFLDI010000261.1 GCA_017302485.1 Burkholderiales bacterium
CATGCTGGCCGGCGAGGCGCTGGCGCGCATCGTCGCCGAGCGGCTGCGCGGCGCGCAGATCGAGCAACTGCGCACCCGATACGCCGCGGTCAGCACCGACCTGCGCAGTGGAGAGCTGGTGCTGTTGCGCCAGGGACCGGTGGCCGACGCGGTGCGCGCCTCCTGCGCCATTCCGGGGGTCTTCGTGCCAGCCACGCTGCAGGGCCGCGAGCTGGTCGACGGCGGGCTGGTGTCGCCGCTGCCAGTGCGCACGGCACGGCATCTGGGGGCCGAGGTGGTGCGGGCGGTGGATGTGGCGGCGCGTCCGCGACGAAGCGACTTCTCCGGCCTCTACGAGGTGGTATTGCAGTCCTTCGAGATCATGGGCCGTGCGCTGGCCGACCAGGAGGCCATGCAGGCCGACCTGGTGATCCGCCCGGACACGACCCAGTTCGCCAGCAGCGACTTTGGCGTGCGCCGGGAGATGATCCAGGCCGGCTACGAAGCCGCGCTGCCGCTGATCCCGGCCCTGCGCAAGCGCCTGGACACACCGTCCCCCCGGCCCCGCCGCTGAGGCCGCAACGCCACAGATGCTGGCCGGGTGGGCGACCAAGGCCTACCATCCGGGTCAACCCGGCCATGCAGCGTCCGTCCTGCCCTTCTCACCCCCCCCGTCGGCAACCGTGTCCCCTGCGGGCGTGGTGGCGCGGCGTGGCGTGGACGGGTCTGCTCGCTGCCGCAGCACCGGCTCAGGGTGCGGAGCACCCGCTGCTGCCCGGTTGTCCCGAGCCGCTGACGCCCGAATGCGCCGATCGCCTGGAGGGCCAGGCCCTTCAGACCCATGCCCCATTGGCGCGCCGAGAATCCGGCGCGCTGCGCCTGGTGCCGCCCCAGGCCGCCTCGACGCCACCCGGGGTGCGCTGGCTGGGGCCGCTGGCTGACAGCGGCTTGCAGTTGCTGGCCGAGTTCCCCGCCGGGCAGCCGCCGGTCTTTCGGCTCGCGGGCGAAGGGGCTCCGCCGCTGGCCCTGCCCGGACCGGCCTGGCCGGCACCCGGCGGCCGCCTGCTGATCAGTGTCGGCCCACTGGCCGGGGGCTCGGCGGCCGTGGTGTTGATCGGACGTGTTGAGACCCGCTGGCGGGTGCTGCTGCGACAGGAAGCCGCAGCGGGCGCACAGCTGACCTTCGTGGGTTGGCGCAGCGATGCCGCTGCCGCCCGGTTGCAGTGGTCCTGCCGGGGAAGCCCTGCACTGGCGGTGCAACTGCGCGACGGCCCTTTTGGCTGGGACTGGTTCCCGGCGCTGCCGGCGGGCTGTCCGACACAGCGCTGAACGCGCGTCAGGCGGCCAGGCGGCCTGTCAAGGCCTACTCGTCGTCCTCGTCGTCGTCCGCGGTGGCCTGCCCGGCCTGGTTCTGGACACCGGGGCGACCGGCCTCGTTCTGCGGGCTGGCCATGGGACGCCCCTGAGGCCCGAAGCTGCCCGGCTGGACCACCACACCAGGGCGGGGCAGGACGGGCACCGGTCCGGCCGCCGCGCTGCGCACCGGCTCGGGCAAACGCAGTTCGGTTTCGGCGGGCCCGCCACGCGGCCCCAGCGAGGCACTGCGGCGGCCCACCTCCAGCAGCACCATGTCCTCGGTGACCTCGGTGCCGGTGCGAAAGGCCTTGGCCGGCTGCCCCCCGACGGAGATCAGGGCCACGCCCTGCGGCGAACGCTCGGCGCCACGCGGCGCCACGACACCCAGCAACTGCAGCGAGGCGTCGCCGGAGGCCTCCTCGTCGTCCTCGTCGGCTGCCGCTGCCGCGCTGCTGCCCAGCAGCCGATGCAGGTCGCCGCCACTGGGCAGACCACGCGCCGGCGCCTGGGCATGAGCTGGCAGGGCCGGCCCACCGGCGCCCAGCTTCAATCCCCAGAACGTGGCGGCCAGCGCCGCCAGCGCCCAGACCGCAAGGCTTAACAATCGCGTCCTCATCCGACGATTATCATCCAGCGCTACTGCAGCACGAGCACCCCATCCATGAAGCACCCCCTGTTCACTGCCCGCCGCCTGGTCCAGCGCGGCTTCACCCTGATCGAGCTGATGGTGGTGCTGGTCATCATCGGCGTGCTGGCCGCGCTGGTCGTGCCGAACGTGCTGGACCGCGCCGATGACGCGCGTGTGACGGCCGCGCGCACCGATGTCGGCAACCTGATGCAGGCGCTCAAGCTCTACAAGCTCGACAACCAACGCTTCCCCACCGCCGAGCAGGGACTGGAAGCGCTGGTCAACCGACCCACCGCCGGCCCGGCGCCCGCCAACTGGAAGAAGTACGTCGACAAGCTGCCGGCCGATCCCTGGGGCCGCTCGTACCAGTACGCCAATCCGGGCGTCAAGGGCGAGATCGATGTCTTCACGCTGGGTGCCGACGGCCAGCCGGGTGGTGAAGGCAAGGACGCCGATATTGGCTCCTGGCAGTAAGCCGCGCCGGCAAGGCGCCGGCGGCTTCACGCTGCTGGAACTGATGATCGTGGTGGCGCTGATTGCCGTGGCCACCGGCGTGGCCGTGCTGGCCCTGCGCGACGCCAACGCCAGCCGACTCGAGGAGGAAGCCGCGCGGCTGTCGGCACTGTTCGAGGCCGCACGTGCCCGTTCGCGCGCCACCGGACAGGCGGTGAACTGGCTGCCGGTGCGCGAGGAAGGTGACGGTTTTGCCTTCACGGGTCTGGATGAGCGTGCCGGCCTGCCCAGCCAGTGGCTGGATGCGCGCACCCGCGCCGAGGTGATCGGTGCGCCGCTGCTGCGCCTGGGTCCCGAGCCGGTGATCGGTGCCCAGCGCGTGGCGCTGCGGCTGGAGGACCGGCAGGTGGTGCTGGCCACCGACGGTCTGGCGCCCTTTGCGGTGCTGGAGAGCGGCGCGCTGGCGCCGCGCTGATATGCGCAGCCGCGGCTTCACCCTGGTCGAGGTCCTGGTGGCGGTGGCCATCGTGGCCATTGCGCTGGCGGCCGGCAGCCGCGCGGGGGGCGCCCTGCTCGACAACTCGCAGCGCCTGGGCGACGTGATGATGGCCCAGTGGTGCGCCGAGAACCGGCTGTCGGCGATGCGTCTGGCCAAGCTGTTTCCGGATGTCGGCCAGGTCGATGACGAGTGCCTGCTGATGGGCCGGCGCTTCATGCTGAAGCAGCAGGTGCGGGCCTCCTTCAACCCGAGCTTTCGCATCGTCGACCTGGGCGTCGCCGATGACCAGGGCCAGCCGCTGGTGCGCCTGTCGGTGATCATGCCCAAGTACTGACATGACACGCCGACTCCCGTTGCGTGGATTCACGCTGGTCGAGGTGCTGGTGGCACTGTTTGTCATGGCGGTGCTGGCCACCATGGCCTGGCAGGGTGTGGACGCCATGGCACGCACCCGCGAGGGCGCACAGCAGGCCAGTGCGCAGATGCTGCGGCTGGGCAATGTGCTGACCCAGTGGGAGCAGGACCTGAACCAGATCCAGGACAGCGCCGCCGCACCCTCGCTGCGTTTCGATGGCGCCGCGCTGCGCCTGACCCGGCGCTCGCCGGAGGGGCTGCAGTTCGTCGTCTGGACGCTGCAGGACCGGCAGCTGTGGCGCTGGGCCTCGCCACCCGTGACCCGTGTGCAGGACATGCAGGACTGGTGGATCCGCGGCCAGCAGTGGAGCGCGATCAGCGGTGACGCGTTGCGCATGCTCGGCGACGTCGAGGGCTGGCAGGTCTACTACTGGCGACTGCAGGACAATACCTGGTCCAATGCCCAGTCGACGGGCGACGTCGCCCCGGTGGCGCCGCCGCCCGTCCAGCCCGGCGAGGAGCCACCGCCACCGCCCGAGTTCGACCGCGAACTGCTGCCGCGCGGTGTGCGCCTGCAACTGCAGATGCCCCCGGGCCTGATGACCCGCGATATCGTGCTGCGGCCATGAGACAAGCCCTGACGCGTTCCGCCCAGCGCGGCGCCGCGCTGCTGCTAGCCATGCTGATCGTCACACTGGTGGCCACGCTGACAGCGGGCATGGTCTGGCAGCAATGGCAGGCGATCGAGGTCGAAGGGGCGGAGCGGGCGCGCAGCCAGGCGAGCTGGCTGGTGCAGGGGGCGGTGGACTGGGCGCGCCTGATCCTGCGCACCGACCTGCAGGACACCCGGCGTCGCGGCATCGACTCGCTTGACGAGGTCTGGGCCACGCCGCTGCAGGACGTGCGTCTGTCCGAGTTCCTGGCCGCCGACCGCGACAACACCCCCGACAGCAGCGGACTGGATGCCTTCCTCACCGGCCGCATCACCGACGCCGCGTCACGCTACAACCTGCGCAACCTGGTGCAGGACGAAAAGGACGATGCCGAGCTGCACCTGCAATTGATGCAGCGCCTGTGCGACACCCTGGGCCTGCCGCGCGAGGTGGCCACCCGCATCGCCGATGGCATGAACGGCGCCTCGCTGGCCGAAGACCAGATCGACGACGCCGAACGCGTCACCCCCGGCTCGCCACTGGCGCCGATGCGCATGGAGCAACTGGCCTGGCTGGGTCTGGACAGCGAGACCATCCGCCGCCTTGAGCCCTTTGTCGTGATCCTGCCGTCGATCACCAAGATCAACCTCAACACCGCGCCGCCCGAGGTGCTGATGGCCGCCATCGAAGGACTGGACCGCGCCACCGCCGAGCGACTGCTGCGCGCCCGGCTGGTCGGCGGCTTCCCCACGCTGGCCGAGGCCAAGAAACTGCTGCCCGAGCGCCTCAAGATGCCTGAGAACCTGCTGGACGTGAAGTCCAGCTTCTTCGAGGTGCTGGGCGAGCTGCGTTATGAGAGCTTCGTGCTGCGCGAGCGCAGCCTGGTCATGCGGCGCGGCCAGGATGTGGTGGTGATGCGCCGCGAGATCCTCCCCCCAGAATGATGACTGGCCCGCGTCTGCTCGGTCGGGCCGGTCGGCCCGACACCATAATGCGGTACAAAGTCGTCCAGGGTGCGGCCCGGGGCTGCGCTCCGACGTACGCTGCGCCCCGCGGCCCCGAACACTGTCCATGTCCATCCTGATCGTTTCCCTGCCGGCCCCACCCCGGCTGTCTTCTCAGGCACCGAACCCGCCCGCCGAAGGCACCGAGCCCGAGTGGGACTGGCTGCTGGCCAGCGACGCCCGTCAGCTCCTGCGCCAGGGTCGTGACCCGCAGGCGCGGCTGCCGCGTGCCGGCA
>JAFLDI010000262.1 GCA_017302485.1 Burkholderiales bacterium
CGCTGGGCGTTGCCGTCGAGCCAGCGGGCCGTGGCGCCCCAGGCGGCGTCGGCTGCCGCGTCGCTGTCGTGCCGGGCCGCCAGGCCCTGGGCGGCGCTGGCGCCGGCATGCTCCTGCCAGAGTGCCTGCGGGGCATCGAGCGCGGCCTGCGGAGAGCCGCAGACCGTCAGCAGGCGGCGCAGGCTGGCGCGCCCCACGCCGCTGGCATGGCTCAGCTGCCGCCAGGCGCGCAGGTCGTCCAGATCAGGCATGCCGGCCAGGCGCCGGGCGGGTCCGCTTCAGCCCCTCAGGGTTGGGTGACCAGATCGCCGCGGCTCACGGCGGTGTTGGACTGCAGCACCAGCGCGTAGGACACCCGGTCGAAGACGCGGAAGACGAAGATCTCGCCCACGCGGGTGTCTGGCAGCCGCATCACCGCGCGGTCACCGGTGGTGGTGTCGATCGCGGTCTGGCCGGCGCGCCACAGCGCCAGCACATGGCCGCGCTCCATGCCGTCCTTGGCGCCACGGTTGATCGAGATGATCTGGTTCTGGCCGGCATTCAGGCCATCGCCATGCACCGCCACGATGCGCGCGGACAGCGTGCCGGCCGGCGCGTGGGGGGCGTAGGGTTCGAAGTCACGCGGCGGCTGCGGCGCCAGGCGGTCGCCGACATTGGCTTCCTCACGCAGCGACAGCACGCTGAAGGTGGCCGGCACGAGCTCGGTGCCCTTGCCATCGGCCGAGGGGCGCGACTCACCTGCGCGGACCTGCTCAAGCACGCCCACATGGCGTGCCTCAAAACCCAGCACGTCGCCCGTCAGTGGGTCGGTCAGGGGCTTGGGCTCGCGGTAGAGCTGCCAGGTGCGGGCCTGGGAGACGTCGCCGCGCACATAGGCGGTCTCACCGCGCGAGAGCAGCACACGGCCCTCCTGGGTGGCGACAATGCGCGGTGCATCGACCAGGGCATCGGCTTCCAGCACCACCGACTCGGTCAGGAAGGGGCCGATGACGCTCATCGGCACCGAGCCGATGGCCGAGTCGCGCAGCGGCTCGGGACGCACCCGTGGCGACAGGCGCGCGTCCTGGGATTCGACGGGCCGCCCCACCCGCAGCACGGCGCGGCCGCTGCTCTTGTCCAGCCACAGCACCTGACCCGGGTAGATCAGGTGCGGGTTGCGGATCTGCTCGAGGTTCATGCCCCACAACTCGGGCCAGCGCCAAGGGCTCCTGAGGAAGATCTTGGAGATCGCCCACAGCGTGTCGCCGCGCTTGACGGTGTGGCTGTCCGGGGCGTTGGGAGCCAGCTCGGACAGCGGGACGCCAGCCTGTGCCACCTTCTGGGCGGTGCTGCGCTGGCCGTCGGTGACGGGGTAGTTGGTGGCCGACGCCGGGCTGGACGCCAGGGCCCCACACAGGCCGAGGGCACACAGCAGGGGAAGAAGGCGTGGCGAGGAACGGCTCATGGTTCGAGTCTCCCGGGCGATGAGCCGGAAATCAGTGGCAGTGCAACAATCGGGGGCTGGCGGCCACGATGGCCGGGTCTGACCCGCGAAAAGCTGAGAAAGCGTCGCAAATTCTGCCCCTAAAGCCTTGATGCTGCAATGAAATGCGGTGCAGGCCGCCGCCCAGTTCCACCCCGGCGGTCCGCCGGCTGTTGTGTCTTGTCGACAGCCCGCCGTCCAATCGTGGCCCATGCCACCGCTCCCATGGCCCTGCTGACCATTCTGCGTTATCCCGATCCCCGACTGCACACCGTGGCCCAGGCTGTGGCCGAGGTGGACGACCGTGTGCGCCAACTGGTGGACGACATGCTCGAGACCATGTACGCCGCCGAAGGCGTGGGCCTGGCGGCCACCCAGGTCGATGTGCACCGCCGGGTGATCGTCATGGACACCTCCGAGCAGCGCGACCAGCCGCTGGTGCTGATCAACCCCGAGATCACCTGGGCCAGCGATGAACTGCGTGTTGGCGAGGAAGGCTGCCTGTCGGTCCCCACCATCTATGACGAGGTGCGCCGCCACGCCCGCGTGCGGGTGCGCGCGCTCGGCCGCGATGGCCTGCCGCACGAGTTCGAGGCCGAGGGCTTGCAGGCGGTGTGCGTGCAGCACGAGATGGACCACCTGATGGGCAAGGTCTTCGTCGAATACCTGAGCCTGCTCAAGCGCGACCGCATCAAGACCAAGATGCTCAAGAAGACGCGCGACGAACAGGCGCGCCAGCGCTGATGGCCGCCGCCCCGGCCCTGCGCGTCGGTTTTGCCGGCACGCCCGAGTTCGCTGCGGTGGCGCTGCAGGCCCTGCTGGAGGCCGGCTTCACGGTGCCGCTGGTGCTGAGCCAGCCTGACCGGCCCGCGGGTCGCGGCCTGAAGCTGCTGCCCTCGCCGGTCAAGGCGCTGGCACAACAGCACGGCCTGGCCGTGGCCCAGCCGCGCAGCCTGCGCCTGGATGGCAAGTTCCCCGACGAGGCCCGGCTGGGGCAGGCTGCGCTGCAGGCCGCCGCGCTGGACGTGCTGGTGGTGGCCGCCTACGGCCTGATCCTGCCGGCATGGGTGCTGGCCCTGCCGCGTCTGGGCTGTCTGAACATCCATGCCTCGCTGCTGCCGCGCTGGCGTGGCGCGGCCCCCATCCACCGCGCGGTCGAGGCGGGCGACACCGTCACCGGCATCACCATCATGCAGATGGATGAGGGCCTGGACACCGGCGACATGATCCGCCGCAGCGAGATGCCCATCGGGCCGGATGACAGCACCGCCACACTGCACGACCGTCTGGCGACGCTGGGTGGCGCGATGATCGTGGCCGAGTTGCGCCGCGCCGGCGTCGGCGAGCCCTTGACCGCCACGCCGCAACCGGCCGAAGGGGTCTGCTATGCCCACAAGATCGACAAGGCTGAGGGCGCGATCGACTGGTCGCTGCCGGCGCCTGTCATCGAGCGCCGCATCCGCGCCTTCGACCCCTTCCCTGGCGCCAGCTTCTCCTGCCAGGGCGAGACCGTCAAATGCTGGCAGGCGCGCGTGGCACAGGGGCAGGCCGGCGTCGCGGCAGGTACCGTGCTGCAAGCCGACAGCATGCGTCTGACCGTGGCCTGCGGGGATGGCGCGCTGGACCTGCTGCAATTGCAGCGCCCCGGCGGCAAGCGCGCCCCGGTGGCGGCTTTTCTGCAGGCCCGTCCCGGGCTGGCCGGCCAGAGGCTGGCTTGAACTTTCCCGGTACCGGCCGCATCTGAAACGGATCTGCCACCCTCGGAGCCCAAGGCACCCACCATGTTCAATCTGCTGAAGACCGCCGTCCTCATGGCGGCCATCACCGCCCTGTTCATGACCATCGGCCAGTTGCTGGGCGGCCAGACCGGCATGATGATCGCGCTGCTCGTGGCGCTGGGCATGAATGTGTTCAGCTACTGGTTCTCGGACAAGATGGTGCTGCGCATGTACAACGCGCAGGAGGTGACCGAGCAGACCGCGCCGCAGTTCTACCGCATGGTGGCCGAGCTGGCTGCCAAGGCCCAGCTGCCGATGCCCAAGGTCTACCTGATCAACGAGGACGCCCCCAACGCCTTCGCCACCGGCCGCAACCCCAGCCACGCCGCGGTGGCGGCCACCACCGGCATCCTGCGCGTGCTCTCCGAGCGCGAGCTGCGCGGCGTCATGGCGCATGAGCTGGCCCACGTCAAGCATCGCGACATCCTGATCAGCACCATCAGCGCCACCATGGCCGGTGCGATCGGCATGCTGGCCAATTTCGGCATGATGTTTGGCGGTCGGGATTCGGAGGGCCGCCCGGTCAACCCGCTGGTCTCGATCCTGGTGATGATCCTGGCCCCGCTGGCGGCCAGCCTGATCCAGATGGCGATCAGCCGCGCCCGGGAGTTTGAGGCCGACCGCGGCGGCGCCGAGATCTCCGGTGACCCGGCCGCGCTGGCCTCGGCGCTGCAGAAGATCCACCGCATCGCCCGCGGTATTCCGCTGCAGGCCGCCGAGGCGCACCCCGAGACCGCGCAGATGATGATCATGAACCCGCTGTCGGGCGGCGGCCTGCGCGGGCTGTTCTCCACCCATCCGTCCACCGAGGAGCGGGTCGAGCGGCTGTTGGCCCTGGCGCGCGGCGCCCATTGACTCAAGTTCCGCGCGGCGCGCACTGACTCAAGTCCGGGCGGGTGCGGGCCGATAACCCGGTCACACCTCCTGCCCGGACCCGAAGATGCGCCCGATCCTGACCCTGCTCGTACTTGCCAGCGCCGTGCTGCTGGCCGGCTGCGACCAGTTGGGCATCGAGTCGGCGGCGGTGGTGGCCGAGAAACGCTCGGCCGAGGGCAAGGCCATCGGCGGCGCGTGCCGCCATGCCGCCCGCGCCATTGAGGACTGCTACACCCTCAACAAGAAGGCCGACAAGGCCGCGGTCTACGCTGGCTGGCGCGACATGGACGACTACATGCGCGAGAACAAGCTCGAACCGGTTCTGCCGCAGATCAAGCCCGAGCCCAAGAAGAAGCCGCCGCCCGCCGAGGGTGAGGAAGCGGTGGCCGACGCCGCCGCCGACGGCAAGGACAGCAAGGCGGAGGACGATGGCCACGGCCCAGCCAAGGCGGCCGGCGGCAAACACTGAGCGCCGCCCGGGCCGCGCCGCCATAGGACAATGGCGGGATGCTCGATTCCTGGCGCCGACTGACGCGCGACCCTGACTTTCACGCCGGCGCACGCGAGATGGCCGGCATCGCGCTGGGCATCGGCGCCTGGGGCCTGGTCACCGGCGTGGCCATGGTCAAGAGCGGCCTGGGCGTTCCGCTGAGCCTGCTGATGACATTGACGGTATTTGCCGGCAGTGCGCAACTCAGCACCCTGCCGCTGATCGTGGCGGGTGCACCCTTGTGGGTGATCTGGGCCACCGCGGCCTGCGTCAACCTGCGCTTCGTGATCTTCAGCGCAGGCTGGCGGCCGTACTTTGCCCACCTGCCGTTGCGGCGGCGCCTGCTGATGGGCTATGTCAGTGGCGACCTGAATTACGTCTGCTTCATGCGGCGTTACCCCGAGCCGGTGCCGGCGCCTGGCCAGTTGCCCTATTACTGGGGCGGCGTGGCCGTCAACTGGTCCGCCTGGCAGGGCATGTCCATCCTGGGCATCGTGCTGGCCGACCAGGTGCCCACCGAGTGGGGCCTGGGCTTTGCCGGCACG
>JAFLDI010000263.1 GCA_017302485.1 Burkholderiales bacterium
AGCAGCGACTGCACCTGCGCGCGCAAGGTCTCGGGCGTCACAGCCTTAGGTGCCATGGCCGGGGCCGCCACCAGACCCACGCGGTTGAACAGGCCGCGGCGCAGCGGCTTGACCATCGCGGTGCCGCCCTCCACCCGCGAGAAGTACGAGCCCCACAGGTGGGTCAGCGCCATCGGCACCACCGGTACCGCGCGGCGCTCCAGGATCTTGGCGATGCCGCCCTTGAAGGGCTGCAGCTGGCCGTCGCGGGTGATGCCGCCTTCGGGGAAGATGCCCAGCAGGTCGCCCTCGGCCAGCACCTGGTCGGCCGCGGCCAGCGCGGCTTCATAGGCCGCCGGGTCCTCGCTGCGCGGCGCCACCGGGATGGCCTTGGCCAGGCGGAACAGCCAGCCCAGCACCGGCACCTGGAAGATGCGGTGGTCCATCAGGAAGCGGATCGGCCGCGGGCTGGCCGCCATCAGCAGCACCGCGTCGATGAAGCTCACGTGGTTGCAGGCCAGGATGGCCGGGCCCTGGGCCGGGATGTGCTCGTCGCCCTGCACGCGGAAGCGGTAGATGAAGTGGCTCAGCACCCAGGCCACGAAACGCAGCAGGTACTCGGGCACCAGCAGGAACACATAGGCCGCCACCAGCGCATTGGCCAGCGCCAGCAGGCCGAAGACCTGCGGGATGCTGAAGCCTGCCGACAGCAGCGCGCCGGCGCCCAGCGCGCTGACGATCATGAAGACCGCGTTGAGGATGTTGTTGGCGGCGATGATGCGCGCGCGGTGGCTGGCCGGCGAACGCAGCTGGATCAGTGCGTACATCGGCACGCTGTACAGGCCGGCGCTGAACGACAACGCGAACAGGTCGATCAGCACGCGCCAGTTCGCGCCCACGCCCAGGAAGGCGGCCAGGCCCAGGCGCTCGCCGGCCGGCACCTGCGAGGCGGCCCACCACAGGTCGGCAGCGAACACGCTCATGCCGATCGCGCCCAGCGGCACCAGGCCGATCTCCACATGGCGGCGGCTGAAGGTCTCGCACATCAGCGAGCCCAGGCCCACGCCCACCGAGAACACCACCAGCAGCAGCGAGGCCACATGTTCGTCGCCGTGCAGCACGTCCTTGGCGAAGCTGGGGAACTGGCCCAGGAAGACCGCGCCGAAGAACCACATCCACGAGATGCCCAGCAGTGAGCGGAAGACCACCAGGTTCTGGTGCGCCAGCCGCAGGTTGCGCCAGGTTTCGGTGACCGGGTTCCAGTTGATGACCAGGTCGGGCGAAGTCGACGGCGTGGGCGGGATGCGCTGCGCCACCACACGGCCCACCACCGCCAGCGCCAGGGCGGTCCAGGCCACGGCCTCGGCACCGGTGAGCCACCATCCCTCGGGCAGCGCGATCAGGATGCCGCCCACCACATTGCCCAGCAGGATGGCCACGAAGGTGCCCATCTCGACCATGCCGTTGCCACCGGTGATCTCGCGCTCGTCCAGGTGCTGCGGCAGGTAGGCGTACTTGACCGGTCCGAACAAGGTGCTGTGCAACCCCAGACCGAAGATGCAGCCCAGCAGCAGCGATGGCCACTGCATCAGCAAACCCACCATCGCCAGCACCATGATGGCGATCTCCAGGCTCTTGACCAGTTGCGCCAGCCGCGCCTTGTCGTACTTGTCGGCCAGTTGCCCCGAAGTGGCCGAGAACAGCAGGAAGGGCAGGATGAAGACCGCGCCGATCACCAGCCCGGCCAGCGCCGGTGGCAACCAGGCCACCTCGACGCGGTAGGTCACCAGCATCGTGAAGGCGAACTTGAAGACGTTGTCGTTGGCGGCTCCCAGGAACTGCGTCCAGAAGAAGGGCGCAAAGCGGCGCTGGCGCAGCAGGGCGAACTGGTTGGGATGTGGCTGGGCGCTCACGCGGTGCTCCTCCTCGTCGTGGCTGGACTGTAGCGGCTGTGGGGTGGACTTCATGATGCACGGGCCGGCAGGCGCCGGGGGTCGGACGCCGCGGCCGACAGGCCCCGGCCAGCGCGCAGCGGCACAGGGCACGGCGGCGGGTGAAGGGGGTGGGCGTGCATCGTCGTGGGGATGAAGCGATGGGGCGCGATGCTGCCGTGTCACCACGACAGAGTATCGAAATCAATCCCAGGGACCCAGTCGTGGACACCTTGGGTATCGTTTGGCGATACTCATGGGCATGAGCGGGACCGCTGATCTGGTGCAGGTGATCAAGGCCGAGCTGAAGGCCGCCGGGCTGACCTACGCCGACCTGGCGCAGGCGCTGGGCCTGGCCGAATCCAGCGTCAAGCGCATGCTGGCGCGCGCCGACATGCCGCTGTCGCGCATCGATGCCATCTGCGCCGTGCTCAAGACCGACTTCGCCACCCTCAGCCGCCAGGTGGCCGACACCCAACCCTTGCGGCGCGAGCTGAGCCTGGCGCAGGAGCGCGCCGTGGTGGCTGACCGCAAGCTGCTGCTGGTGGCGGTGAGCGTGATGAGCCAGTGGTCGCTGGAGCAGATCGTTGCCACCTACCGGCTCAGCGAGGCGGAGGTCGTGCGCCGACTGGTCCAGCTCGACCGCCTGGGCATCATCGAGTTGCGCCCCCTCAACCGCTACCGGCTGAAGGTGGCCAAGACCTTCCGCTGGCGGCCGCATGGGCCGGTGATGCAGTTCTTCCGCGAGCACGCCATGGCCGACTTCTTCAACGCCGGCTTCGATGGCGAGGGCGAACTGTTGATGCTGGTGCACGGTCAACTCTCGCCGGCGCAGACCACGGCGCTTGGCGAGCGGCTGCAGAGGGTGGCACAGGACTTTGCCCAGCAGCATCTGGCCGACCAGAAACTGCCTGCCAGCCAGAAGCAGGCCTGTACGCTGCTGATCGGGCTGCGCAGCTGGCTGTTCGGGGCCTTTCGCGAGTTGCGCCGACCGGGCGTCTGATCAGGCGCCCGAGCCCTCGCGCGGGCGTGCCACGGCCAGCTGCAGCTGCAGCAATTCGGCAGCCAGGGCGTCGCGCACGGACAGCAGGGCCGACAGGCTGTGGCGCATGGTGGCGTGGCGGCCATCGCGCCACAGCCCGTCAAGCACATCGGCCTCGCGGTGCAACTGACGATGCAGCGTATCGATGCGGGTGATCTGCGCATGGGCGCCATAGCGTCGACGACCTTCGGTGTCGAGCCAGGATCCGAAGGCACAGCGGCTCGGATCGCCGAAATGCTGGTGGGGGATCGGCCGATGCTCCAGCACCGCGCGCTGCAACTGCTCGACCCAGGCGCGCAGCTGGATCTCGGCGCTCAGCAAGGGCTGGTCGGTATCGCTCCAGCGCAGCGCTGACACCGCCTGCCAGGACGGATCGGGCCGCCAGCCCTGCAGCCAGGGCAGCCAGTCCTCGGCCGGCATCGGCCGCGCGATGCCATGGCCCTGGGCCAGGTCGCCGTCGAGCTGCAGCAGCATGCGACCGTGCAGCGCCGATTCAATGCCCTCGGCCAACACCTGGCGACCGAAGGCGCGGGCCAGCTCGATGACGCCGCGCACGATGATCAGGTTGTCCAGGTCGGTGGGCAGTTCGCGCACGAAGCCCAGATCGATCTTGATCCGCTCGATCGGCAGGCGCTTCAGATGAATGAGTGATGAGTATCCAGCGCCGAAGTCGTCCAGTGCCACCCGCACGCCCAGCGCCCGGCAGTCGTCGATCACCCGTGCGCTGCGCACGGTGTCTTCCAGGGCGGTCGTTTCCAGCACCTCCAGTGCCAGCAGTTCGGCCACGGCAGGGTGCCGGGACTGCGCCGCGCGCAGCCGCTCGACGAAGTCGCTGGCCTGCAGGTGCCGCCCGGCGATGTTCACGCTCACCGGCAGACGCTGACCTGCGGCGTGCCACACGTCGAGCTGGGTCAGCGCCCGCTCGATGACCCAGTCGCCGATGGCTTCGACCAGCCCGGCATTGTCGATCTGGGGCAGGAAGCTGCCTGGTTCGAGCAGCCCCCGCTCGGGATGCTGCCAGCGCAGCAGCGCCTCGGCCCCCACCACGCAGCCGGCACGCAGGTCGACCTGTGGCTGATAGTGCAGCACCAGCTCGCCCTGGCGCAACGCCTCACCCAGCCGCGCTTCGTGCCCGTGGCGATGGCGCAGGCTGCGCTCCTCCGAGGCGTTGAAGAAGCGGTAGCCGTTCTTGCCCCCCTGCTTGGCCTGGTACATCGCCTGGTCGGCATGGCGCAGCAGGGTGTCGGGCCCCTCGTCGTCGGTCGGGAAAAGGGTCACGCCGACACTGGCTGAGACGCTGGTGGACTGTGGCAGCCCGTCGAGCGGCTTGGCCACCACGGTGATCAGCCGGCGCAGCACTTCCTCGCACTCATCGATCGAGCTCAGGTCGTTGAGCAGCAGCGCGAACTCGTCGCCGCCCAGGCGTGCTGCGGTGTCACCGCCGCGCACGGCCTGTTGCAGCCGCTGGCCGATCTCGACCAGCACCCGGTCACCCGCCGCATGGCCCCACTGGTCGTTGATCGGCTTGAAGCCGTCGAGGTCGAGCAGGCACACCGCGAGCAGGCGACCGCTGTGGCGTGCCTGTGCGACGGCATGGCCCAGGCGCTCGGCCAGCAGCTTGCGGTTGGGCAGGTCGGTCAGCGGGTCGTGGTAAGCCAGTTGCTTGAGCTGGCGCTCCTGGTGCTTGAGGTGGCCGATGTCGGCGAACACCGCCACGTAGTTGGTGGTCCGGCCTTCGGTGTCGCGCACCGCAGCGATCGACAGCAGCTCGGGATAGATGGCGCCGTCTCGGTTGCGGTTCCAGATCTCGCCCGACCAGCGGCCAGTCGTCTCGATGGTGCTCCACATGGTGCGGTAGAACGCGTCATCGTGGTAGCCCGACTTGAGCACGCGCGGGTTGTGCCCGATGACCTCCTCGCGGCTCCAGCCCGTGATGCGGCTGAAGGCCGGGTTGACGTCCAGGATGTTGCCCTGGGCATCGGTCAGGGTGATGCCGTCATGGGCGTTGCGAAAGGCCGTGGCGTGCAGCGTGAGCAACTGCTGCGCGGCCAGTTGGGCGGCGTAGGCCGCGGCCAGCTGGGCGTGCGTGCGCTGCAGGCTGCGGCGGGCCTGTGTCAGGTGCCACAGCAGCCAGCCCACCAGACCGGCCAGCAGCACGCTGACGATCGACAGG
>JAFLDI010000264.1 GCA_017302485.1 Burkholderiales bacterium
GGGCGATGTCGTAGCTGGCGCGGTAGTTGCCGTAGGCCTCGCGCACTTCCGAGCGCGCATTGATCGCCGTCGCCGCCGCCTGGTGCAGGGACTGCATGTAGATGCCCTTGGCCTTGGCCGTGCGGGCACCGCCCCAGTCGAACAGCGGCAGCTCCAGGCCGACCTCCCAGCCGGTCTGGCGCGGCCCCTCGTTGGAGGTGTTGCGGACCAGGCCCAGCTCGAACACGCTGACGAAGCGGGTCACCCGCGTCAGCTGCAGGTTCTTCGCAGTCTGCTCGGCGGCCAGGCGGGCCGCCTGCACATCAAGACGCTGGGCCATCGCCTGGCGCTCGATGTCCGGCTGGTCCTTGGGCGCATCCGGCAGATCCGGCAGGCGCTCGGGCAGCTTGAAGCGGAGCTGCTCGCCCCATAGCCCCATCAGACGCGTCAGTCGTTCGCGGGATGCGCGCTGGGCCTGCTCGGCGCGCGCCAGGCCCAGCGCCGCATCGGCGTAGAAGCCCTGCTCGCGCAAGCGCATCAAGGCATTGAAGTTGCCGGCCTGCTGGAGGCGGCGAGCCAGCTCGGCGCTGGCCTCGGCGGCCTCCTGCACCTGGCGCATATAGCGCAGGCTTTCATCGGCGGCGACAGCCTGCACCCAGGCCTTGCGGGTGTCGGCGGCCAGGCTCAGCACATCCATCGCAACTTCGCGCTGGACGGACTGCAGCCGGCGTTCCTCGAGGCGGCTGACCAGTGGCAGCGTCAGCAGGCGAGCCAGGTTGAAGTGCAGGCCGCGCTCCAGCTCGATCTCATCGCCCTTGGTCATGCGGCCGAAGCTGAAGCCGGGATTGGGCAGGCGCGAGGCCTGGCTGACCTCGGCCTCGGTGATGCCAAGCTGCTGCAGCCTGGCCTGCAGGCCGCGGTTGTTGAGCAGTGCGATCTGCACCGCGGTGTCGATGGCCAGCGGTTGGCGCAGCATCTCGTCGACCTGCTTGGCAGTGCGGACCAGGTCGTCGGCAGAGCGATCGGCGGCCAGCGCCTGGCCGGTGTGCGCCTTGGTCAGAGACTGCACGCCACCAAGCGCGCTGCCAGGCTCAACCGAGGCACAGCCAGCCAGCACGGCAATGGCCAGCAGGGAAAGCGGAAGTCGGAAACGATTCATGGGTGGCACTCCTTCAACGCGGCGCATGGCCTTCATGGCCTTTGCGGCTATCGGCAGCGGGAGCTGGTTTCTGGCCCTGGGCGGCGGGAGGTGTCACGGTCGACGGTGCGTCATCCGATGCGGCCTTCTCGCGGGCATACACACGCCACCCGCCGATGCGGTTGGCTCGCTCGTTGACCTCCTGCCAGGAAGCGGTCGGAGCTTCCTGAAGAGGTTTGTATCGGGCGAGCGCGCCGGCATAGCGAACGGCCGGCACGCTAGCCTGCGGGTCGCTGGGGTCTGCCGGAGCATCCTTGGCAGGCGCCGTCTGCGCCTGGGCGGGTAGGAGCAACGCGGAAAAGATCAGGCTCAGTGCCACCCCGACGGATGGCCTGGCGACGCGGGCTGGAGAGCGCCCGTCGTTCAGGAAGTTGCGGAACATGAAGTCCTCGTTGGCGAGAGTCGATCGAGGAGCCACCGACGACACCTACCGGGTTGGCAGACGCGTGGGGTCTCGCGGTCAAGCTGGAGTCGGTTCGCGGCGCGCGCTCAGGCGCCGCCGCCAACCCGACTCAGACGAGGAAGCTTCGTGGCGGACGTTCGAGGCGGTCTGTGCCTCCGCCCAGGTCGAGCGATCGCACCTGTGCCAGTACCGTGTTGGCGTTAACTTCGGTTGCCAGAACGAAAGCCTCAGCATGAGGCGCAACCGCACCGCAACAGGGGGCGCACTGCGTGCACTTCATGTCCGCAGGCATAGCTGCCTTGACCACGGCAGTGGCTTCGGCCTGCGCTTCATCCATCACCGCCTGTGCTGCAGCCAGTGAATCGGACAACTCGGCGTGGTGATGATCCGCAGGCGTGCCCGCAGCATGCTGATGCTGCGCAACCGAGCTGCCCGAATGTTTCGGGCCGCAAACCATATAGCCGGCAGCCGCCAGCCCCTTCAGGGGCAGCGTCAGGACCAGCAAGCTGATCAGGAGCCAGCGGAGCGTTACGCGCATGTCAGCACTCTATCGCAGCTGTAGGTCGGGCGGCAGGCGACGAATTCGCGCTTTGACCGGCTGCTCCCCGCCATCGGAACTCAAACGTTTCAACGTAAGTGCGTTGAGCATCACGCTGACGCTGAGGCCATGGCGGCACCCGCCAGCATCGGGTTGAGCAAACCCATGGCGGCCAATTGGAGGCCGACGGCGGTGTAGGCAAAGGCTAGGAACAGGTTCTGACGGATCGCTTGGCAGATTCGGCGCGAAGCATCCAATGCGGCGACCACGCCGCGGGGGTCACCCCACATCAGCATGATCCAGGCAGGGGACATGGCCACATCGCACCCAGTCGCCATCGGTCGCGACCGCGCCTTCGAGCCGCTCCTGCACGTCGGTCTTCAGAGCCTGTTGAGAAGTGCCGCCCACCGATTTGTCAGAAGCCGCGGTTGGTGTTCATGAGACGCAGCGAACCATCCTCACGGGCCCGCTGCAACTCCAGCAGTACCTCTGCACGCGTCCGCCCACCAGCGGCCGGGGCCTCGAAACGGATCAGGCCTTCGCCCCTGGCTACTTGTTCTTTGGTGGTTTCCAGCCGATTCAGCGCGGCGCGGTTCGGCGTTTCAAACTCGGGCGAGTACGAGCGATTGCGGTTCATTTTGAGCATCGTCCCGTCCTTGATGGCCGCCGCGAGTTCGGCCTTGACCTCGGCGCGAGTCTTGCCTCCGGGCATTGCGTGATAGGCGCCGCTGCTTTCGGGGTTCGAGGCGGTAAATCCGTTGCTGGCGAATGCCGGGACAGCAAACGCGCTGATTGCGATAAGAGTGGCGACAGTGTGAATGCGCGACATGATGAAACTCCTTGTGCGTTGAACCGAGACGGCGAACCCTTGGGGTTTGCCGCCAAGACGCGATCGACGCGTCATGGTTTGCACTGTAGAAATCGCATCCCGACAGCTGTCGGTCCAGCAGGTTACGGATTTGTCATCTGCGAAACATCGGCGCTGATGGCTTTGCCTTGCTTCAACGACATCCATCAGGTGCCGATCAGCACTGGGTTGATAGCTGATCGGCAAGCTCCTGAAATCGGTCAAATCTTGAAGTCGTCGAAGGCCACCTGCCCGTCCTTGACGCCCAGCTCCCTGAGCATCTTGCGCGTCGCGCTGAGCATGGCCGGCGGGCCGCAAAGGTAGAAGTCGCAGGCGCCAAGGTCCAGGCCGAGCGCCAGCAGCTCCTCGCGCGCGGCGAGGTGCACCAGCTTGCCGGCATTGCCGGCGCCCCCCTGCCCCTCCTCGGAGCTCACCAGCTTCCAGTGGAAGTTGGCATGCCGGGCCGCCAGCGCCTCCATCTCGCCGACATAGGGTGCCTCGGCGACGGTTCGGGCGCCGTACCAGAAGTGCAGACGCTCCTTGGCACCGCCGGCGAGCAAGGACTGCAGCATCGCCCGCAGCGGCGCCATGCCGGCACCGCCGCCGATGAAGACCTTCTCCCGGCCACCCGATTGCAGCGCAAAGTCGCCGAACGGGCCGCTGTAGTGCACGGTGTCACCCGGCTTCAGCAGATGCATGTAGCTCGAGCCCTTGCCCGGCGGATGGTGGGCCGCACCGACCGGGGCCGGCATGAAGCGCACCAGCAGGCTGATCCGACCGTCTGTCAGCTCGACCGGACTGGACAGCGAGTAGGCACGACGCACAGTGCTTTCGTTACTCCAGCTCTCCGGCAGCCGGTAGGCCTTGGACACCGCGCTCAGCTCGTCGGCGGTGTCTAGCATCTTCGGCGTCGCCCGGTACGCAGGCACCTGAACCTGGATATAGCTGCCGGGCCGGTAGGCTGAGCCGACGCGCTCATCCGGCCTGAGCACGATCTCGCGCAGGCTGGGCGTCAGCGCGCTGACCTTTTCGACCTTGGCCCGCTGCGGGCTGAGCGCCTCGGCACCGCCGGGGATCTCCAGCTCCAGGCCTTCGGTCACCGGGAGATTACAGGCCAGGCGGTAGCCATCGCGAATCTTTGCGGGCGACAGCATGGCGCGATCCGAGGCGGTGGCCGGCGGGGCTACACCGCGCACACGCACTTCGCAAAGGCTGCAGCTCTGACCGCCGCCGCAGTTGGACGGCAGTTGCAGGCCCTGCCTAGCCATGGCGACAAAGGCGGTCTCCCCGCTGCCGGCCTTGAGCGTGCGTAGCCGGCTGCCGTCGGCGCCCAGGATCTGGAACGAGCGCTTGCCGCGTAGGCCTGCCGGCACGAAGTCGGCCAGCCGAAAACTGGTGAACAGCAACCAGGTTCCGCTCAGCGCCAGCCACAGGCCGCCGATCGCCATCGTCACCACCAGCGCGTTGTTGAAATCGGCGCGCCCGACGTAGTCCATGATATGCAGCATCCAGAAAATGTCGAACAGCCGCCAGGTCGCGTTGCGGTGCACCAGCACCGTGCCGTCCTCGCGCAGGTAGACGGTGGTGTCTTCGGCATCGCTGAAGGGCACGCGCCAGACCATGCCCTCATGAGCACGCGTCTCCAGCGAGCGCGGCACCAGCTCGGCCTGGCCAGCCTGGCCGGGGCCACGGTAGGAGCTGATGGCGATGCGCTGCGCGAGCGCGGCGTCGATGTGCAGCTGACGACCGTCACGGGCGCTGTAGAGGCGCTGCTCCTTGCCCACGCTCAGCTTGTAGATCGGCTCGTCGAGCAGCCAGGCGCTGCTCACATTGCCGGCCGACAGATTCAGCTGGTGAAGGAGTTGGCTGATCGGCAGCGTGTCGGCGGGCCAGGCGACGATCGCCGGTGCCGGTGCGCGGAAGGGCTTGCCCTTGACCACATCCGAATCGAACAGGCTCATCATCAAGCCACTGAGCATCCAGACCACCAGTTGCAGGCCAATCAGCAAGCCCAGCCAGCGGTGGATTTTTTTCAGCCAGGGCGTCATGCGGCACTCCTGCGGCGGAACGAATAGAAGACCAACCAAGCGCCGCTCAGCGCGAATGCCAGGCCCACGCCGGCAGCGACGCGCAGCAGCAGGTTGTTCACGTC
>JAFLDI010000265.1 GCA_017302485.1 Burkholderiales bacterium
GTTGGTTTGTTGATGAGGGTCCTTTCGTATGACTGTGCAGAATTACATATGACAGCAGCGTTTTGTGGTTGAAGGTACGTGCTGCGGGAGTGCGTTTTTTGTTGGGATTTCAATGAGAGTCTTTTGTAATGTGCTATCCGGATCTCTTGACGGCGGACAGTTCATTCGAGAGAAAGGTGGTCGCGTGGTGACTCCCCAGTATGAGATCGACTTTCCCATGGCTCCTGCCTTCCACCCAATGGGTACCGTGTTTCGGTTGACATCGATCGAGCAGCCGATCCCGTCCAAGCATTTTTGTGTATCATTTCCTCTGCTTATCGGGTATGGTGCTTTCGCTATGATGGCAGTCTTGACCGTGGCACGGTTGGTGCATGTTCAGCTGATGGCTCCTCTTTTGTTTTGCAGTACGGCACGCGAGTATCGCTTGGAGATGCTCGAAGTCACCAACATGCGACAGTTTTATGTAGAAAATGAGCGGCTTCACGAATCGTACGTCTCAGTCGTATCCTTCTTTTTTTCTCTATTGCATTGCGTTACACTTTCGCGGCTTGCTTCATTGAGTAGCACCGACTAATGGGCATAATTGCTGCCTGCAGGTCAACATGGAGTAGGCCTCCGAAAGCCCAAACTGCGGATTTGAACCTCCTAGGTGTGTTGTTTCTGCTTTAGCTTGTGGAAGAAGTCCGCACTGTTTGCATGTGCTTTGCGATCGAATAACGGTGCATGTTGTTGCGGTGTTGTGCAGAACTGTCGGCGATATTTGTCTTCCAGAAACTGACCGAGAACGAACTGTAATGAACAACGGGAGAACTTGCATTCTAGAAATGATATCAAACAACTTCAACAATTCAGACGATACTTAAAAAGTTCTTGCGAGCCAAGTTACGTTCCGTGAAAGGCAGCTGCGTGGCATTCATCACCAACTGCGAATCGACCAAGAACAACTGCGTTAGCAGAGATCTCTCCGCACGATTCACAACATCATCGCCATCCGAACGCACTCGAAGGTGTTGAATATTCTTGCCCATATCACCGTAGCAAGAAATACCATTGCAACCCGGTCGACAGCAGCACCAGGTGGGCAACACGTTGGTCGATTGCGAGGACGCCTGCTCGAATCGGTGCCACACACGTCAGCCACAATCACGATCGACAAGGCGCTTCCACGACCATCAACAATGACATCAATCGAAACCATGCAGCGACTTCGTACATTGACGAGAATGTCAGATCCATCGGACTGTAGGACGAATGTAGCCCGATCCAGCCAACGACAGCAGGGTGTCAGAAATGCGGCCTCCCAGCCTCCTTCGCTAGTACTGGAAACGCGCGTCGATCGGTCCGCCACTTCATCCAGCGCCTTCTTCAGCGCCTCGCTCGCCTTGCCGTTGTCCAGCGCGGTGATCAGCTGCGCGAGCGCGCGCCAGGCCGCTTCCGAGTGGCCGCGCAGCGCCGCGATGTCGGTCGGTGCATGCGCCGAGAGGTCGTGGTCGCTGCGCATCACCATCTCGCCGATCATGCCGGCCAGGCCCATGCGCTGGCCGTCTTCCGGGCTGTAGATGCGCGCCACGCCGTAGGCCTGCAGCTCGGCGATCTCGGCCGGCACGATCACGCCGCCGCCGCCGCCGAACACCTGGATGTGCGCGCCGCCGCGCTGCTTCAGCAGGTCGACCATGTACTTGAAGTACTCGACGTGGCCGCCCTGGTAGCTGCTGACCGCGATGCCCTGCACGTCCTCCTGCAGCGCCGCGGTGACCACCTCGTCGACCGAGCGGTTGTGGCCCAGATGAATCACCTCGGCGCCCATGTTCTGCAGGATGCGCCGCATGATGTTGATCGCGGCATCGTGGCCGTCGAACAGGCTGGCGGCGGTGACGAAGCGCACCTTGTGCGTCGGACGGTACTGGGCGAGGGCGCGGTGTTCGGCGGAGAGGTCGGTCATGGCAGGCTCGTCGCGTTGGTTGACGTTGACGTAAACGTCAATTCAGTGATGATGCCATGTGCGCTTTGACCGTGCCTGACAGCGGGGTGGGGGCATTTGGCGGGGTTTACCCGTAGTCAATCCTGCGATGCGGCACCGCTGGTACGCTGGGCGGCATGAGCTTCATGGCCATCGACATCGGCAACACGCGCCTGAAGTGGGCGCTGTATGCGTCGCCGCAACCGGGCGCTGCGCTGCAAGCGCATGGCGCGGTCTTTCTGGAGACCATCGACGAACTGGCCGAGAAGGAGTGGCGCGACATGGCCGCGCCGCACTCGATGCTGGGCTGCGTGGTGGCCACCGAGGCGGTGCGCCGCCGCGTGGAGGAGCAGCTGGAGCTGTGGGACCTGACGCCGCGCTGGGTGGTGTCTTCGCCGCGCGAGGCCGGCGTGGTCAACGGCTACGACCACCCCGCGCGCCTGGGGGCCGACCGCTGGGTGGCGATGATCGGCGCGCGCGGCCATGTGCTGGCGCGCGGGCCGGCGCGGCCGGCGCTGGTGGTGATGATCGGCACCGCGGTGACGGTGGACGCGATCGACCGCGACGGCCATTTCCTGGGCGGCCTGATCCTGCCCGGCCACGGCATCATGCTGCGCGCGCTGGAAAGCGGCACCGCCGGCCTGCGTGTGCCCACCGGCGAGGTCATGCCCTTTCCGGCCAACACCTCCGATGCCCTGACCAGCGGCGGCACCTATGCGATCACCGGCGCGATCGAGCGCATGCGCCGCCATCTGCGTGATCGCAGCCAAGGTGAGGAGCCGCTGGTGCTGATCACCGGTGGCGCCGGCTGGAAGGTGGCGCCCTACCTGGACATGCCGCACGAACTGCTGGAGTCGCTGATCTTCGACGGCCTGCTGAACATCCAGTCGCACCGCCTGGCGCTCTGATCCGAGCCGGTCCGGCCCGGCGCGCATCCGATCACCGCGGTCAGGCGTCTGTCTTGCGAGACTGTGGCGTGACATGTGGCAGGTGGACAGGGGCCGGGGCAGGGCAGTCCCTTGGCGCGACCGCGGTCGCCGGGCGTATGCTCAAGTGCGCCATGCCGAACCTTGCCGCTTCTTTCACTGCCAAGGCACCCGCCATCGGACTGGGTGCGCGGCCGTGGCATCTGGGGCGGCTGCTGCAGGCCGGCATACGGCCTGACGACACCGCCACGCTGCGGCGCAAGCTGCTGCAGGTCAATGCCGGCGCCCTGATGACGGTGCTGGCCATCGTGGCCTACAACGTGGCTTTCTGGATATCGGGCAATCAGGCGCTGATCAGCTCGGGGCTGTGGCAGGTGCCAGCGCTGATGCTGGCGCCGCTGACCTGGTGGCTCAATGCCCGACGGCACATCGTGCGCGCACGCTGGTTCGTGGTGCTGCTGGCCATGGCTGACGTGATGCTGGGCATGGCGGGTGGCCAGGGCTCGGTGACCCACATCCATGCCTACTTCCTGCTGTTCGCGATCCTGGTGCCGACCATCATGGGCGCCGAACAGCGCCTGGCCATCGGCCTGATGGTGCTGGCCAATCTGGCGGCCTATGCAGCGGTCGAGGTCATCGGCTGGCCAGCGCACCCCGACTTGGCGCTGCTGGCGCCGGGGTGGCATGAAGGCCTGTTGTTGTCGATGATGCTGTCGTGCGTGCTGATCGCGGTGGCCATGACCTTGCTGACCGAGTCAGCGGTGGCCGAGAACGAGGCCCGTCTGCAGATGCTGGCCGGCACCGACGGCCTGACTGGCCTGGCCAACCGGCGCCAGTTCCTGCAGGCGGTGAGCCATGAGAGCGAGCGCGCCCGTCGCGAAGGGCGTCTGCTGTCGGTGGCGATCGTGGACGTCGACCATTTCAAGCGCATCAATGACCAGCACGGCCACGACACCGGCGATCGGGCCTTGATCCACCTGGCCAGTCACCTGCGCACGCTGGTGCGGCCCTATGACGTGCTGGCCCGCATTGGCGGTGAGGAGTTCGCGTTGCTGCTGCCCGACACGCACCTGCGTGAGGCGGTGGCGGTGACCGAGCGTTTCCGCGGCACGCTGGCGGGCTCGGCCCTGTTGATCAACGGCCGGCCCAGCACCATGACCGTCAGTGTGGGCGTGGCCCAGCTGGGTCGCCACGAGTCGGTGGATGACTGGTTGCGCCGCGCCGATCAGGCCCTGTACGCCGCCAAGCACGAGGGCCGCAACCGGGTGCACGCGGCGGTCTGATCAGAGGATGTAGCGGGACAGGTCCTGATTGCGCGCCAGTTCGCCCAGGCGGGTGCTGACGGTGGCGGCGTCGATGCTCACGGTCTGGCCGGCGCGGTCGGGGGCCTCGTAGCTGATGTCGTCGAGCAGGCGCTCAAGCACCGTGGCCAGGCGACGCGCGCCGATGTTCTCGGTGCGCTCGTTGACCTCGAAGGCCACCTCGGCCAGGCGGCGGATCGCGTCGGCGCCGATCTCGAGCGTCACGCCCTCGGTGGCCAGCAGGGCCTGGTACTGGCGGATCAGGTTGGCGTGGGTGCTGCCCAGGATGGATTCGAAGTCCTCGACCGACAGCGGCTGCAGCTCGACCCGGATCGGAAAGCGCCCCTGCAGCTCGGGAATCAGGTCGCTGGGCTTGGCCAGGTGAAAGGCGCCCGAGGCGATGAACAGCACATGGTCGGTGCGCACCAGGCCGTGCTTGGTCTGCACCGTGGTGCCTTCCACCAGCGGCAGCAGGTCGCGCTGTACGCCCTGGCGCGAGACATCGGCGCCCTGGGTGTTGGCGCGCGCGGCGACCTTGTCGATCTCGTCGATGAAGACGATGCCGTTCTGCTCGGCATTGGCCACCGCGCGGCTGCGGATCTCCTCGTCGTTGACCAGCTTGGCGGCCTCTTCGTCGGTAAGCTGGCGCAGCGCGTCCTGGATGCGCAGCTTGCGCGTGGTCTTGCGCCCGGCGCCCATCTGGCCGAACAGGCCCTTGAGCTGCTCGGCCATCTCCTCCATGCCGGCCGGGGCCATGATGTCGACGCTGCCGCGCGGCTCGGCCAGCTCCAGCTCGATCTCCTTGTCGTTGAGCACACCCTCGCGCAGGCGCTTGCGCATGACCTGGCGGGCGGTGCTGTCGGCCGCCGGCGCCGGAGCGACAAAGCCCAGCTCAGTGCCACTGCGCGGCGGCGGC
>JAFLDI010000266.1 GCA_017302485.1 Burkholderiales bacterium
GACGCGGCCGCAGAAGTGCTCGCTGGCGCTGTGGCCTTCGCGGGCGTGCTCGGCGCGCAGGCCCAGCGTCACCGGCGTGCCGGCGGCCAGGCCGTGGCCATCGACCGTGGCGCGCACCTGGGTGCCGTCGTTCAGGCTGAGCACCACGCCATCGGCCGCTGCGCTGAGCACGCGGGCGGGCAGCAGGTTCATCTTCGGCGAGCCGATGAAGCCGGCCACGAACAGGTTGCAGGGCTGCTGGTAGAGCTGCAGCGGCGTGCCGGCCTGCTGGATGCGACCCTCGTGCATCACCACGATGCGGTCGCCCAGGGTCATCGCCTCGACCTGGTCGTGGGTGACGTAGACGATGGTGGCGTCGAGCTGTCGGTGCAGCTTGGCGATCTCCAGCCGGGTCTGCACGCGCAGCGCGGCGTCCAGGTTGGACAGCGGTTCGTCGAACAGGAAGAGCTGCGGCTCGCGCACGATGGCGCGGCCGATGGCCACGCGCTGGCGCTGGCCGCCGGAGAGTTCGCGCGGCAGACGTTCCAGCAGGTGCTCGATCTTCAGGATCGCGGCGGCCCGGCGGATGCGCGCATCGATCTCGGTCCTGTCCTGGCCGGCGATCTTCAGGCCGAAGGCCATGTTCTTCCACACCGTCATGTGCGGGTACAGCGCATAGCTCTGGAACACCATGGCGATGCCGCGTTCGGCCGGCGGCAGCGCATTGACCACGCGATCGCCGATCTCCAGCGTGCCCTCGGTGATCGGCTCCAGGCCGCACAGCAGGCGCAGCAGCGTGGACTTGCCGCAGCCCGAGGGACCGAGCAGCACGACGAACTCGCCATTGGCGATCTCCAGGTCGATGCCAGCCAGCACATCGGTGCGGCCATCGTAGGATTTGCGCAGACGGGAGAGGCGGACGCGGGCCATGGACAGAACCTTATTTGACCGCGCCTGAGGTCAGGCCGCGGATGAGCTGGCGCGAGAACAGCGCATACAGCACGAGGATGGGCAGCACCGCCAGCGTCAGCGAGGCCAGCACCGCGTTCCAGTCGGTGACGTACTGGCCGATGAACTGCTGCACGCCCAGCGTGACGGTGCGGGTGGATTCGGACGGTGCCAGGATCAGCGGGAACCACAGGTCGTTCCAGGCGGGGATCATCGTGAACACCGCCACCGTGGCCACGGCCGGGCGGATCAGCGGCAGCACCACCTGGAAGAAGATGCGCAACTCGCCCACGCCGTCGCAGCGCGCCGCGTCCTTCAGCTCGCCCGGCACCTGCTGGATGAACTCGGACAGGATCATGATGGCCAGCGGCAGGCCCTGTGCGGTGTAGACCAGGACCAGCACGGTGAGCGTGTTGACCAGCTCCAGCCGCACGGCCAGCTCCAGGATGGACACCGTGCCCAGGCGGATCGGGATCATGATGCCGAAGGCCATGAACAGGCCCAGCAGGCGCTGCCCGCGGAAGCGGTACTCGGTCAGCGCCCAGGCCGCCATGGCGCCGAACAGCAGGATCAGCAGCAGCGAGCCCAGCGTCACCACCAGGCTGTTGCCGAAGTAGTGCGCGAAGTTCGTGGCGCCCAGCACCTTGTCGAAGCCGACCAGCGAGAAGCTCGCGGCATCGGGCCAGGCCAGCGGGTCGTCGAAGATCGCGGCGCGCGACTTGACCGCGTTGATCAGCACCAGCGCGATGGGGAACAGCGCGATCAGCGTGTAGCCCAGCAGCAGCGCGTGCACGCCGACGCGGCCCAGGCCCGGGCTGCGGCTAGAGCGCATGGCGCACCAGTCGGCGCTGCACCAGCGCGAAATACAGGCCCACGCCGCCGAGGATGACCAGGAACATCAGCGTGGCCACCGCGGCCCCCATCTGCGGGCTGCCGATCTGCGCCTGGTAGCCGAAGAAGCTGCGGTAGAACAGCGTGCCCAGCAGGTCGGTCGAGAAGTTGGGGCCGGCCAGCGCGCCCTTGACCGAGTAGATCAGGTCGAAGGCATTGAAGTTACCCACGAAGGTCAGGATGGTGACCAGGCCCAGCGTCGGATAGACCAGTGGCAGGCGGATCGCCCAGAAGATGCGCCACGCGCTGGCGCCTTCGACATGCGCGGCTTCGATGATGTCCTCGGGCACGGCGATCAGCGCGGCGTAGATCAGCATCATCGGCATGCCCACGTACTGCCACACCGAGATCAGCGCGATCGTCGTCAGCGCGGTGTCCTCCTGGCCCAGCCAGGGCTGGAAGTGCTCGGCCAGGCCCACCCAGCCCATCATGCGCTCGCCCAGGCCCCACAGCGGCGACAGCATCAGCTGCCAGACAAAGCCGATGATCACCACCGACAGCAGCGTGGGCAGGAAGATCAGCGTGCGGTAGGCGGCGGCGCCACGCAGGCCGCGCAGGCTCAGCAGCGCGGCCAGGCCCAGCGCGATCGGGTTTTGCACGAGCATGTGAATCACGAAGAAGCGCAGGTTGTTGCCCATCGCGTTCCAGAACGCACCTGACCAGTCGGGGTCGGTCAGCAGCGTGTGGAAGTTGGCCAGCCCGGCAAAGTGGGCCGCTCCGCGGTCATCGGCGACATACAGGCCCAGGCGCAGGGTGTCGAGCAGCGGCAGCGCGCTGAACACCCCATAGACCCCCACCGCCGGCAGCAGGAAGACAGCCAGCACCCAGCGCGGGACCGGCGGCGAGTGGCGCAGCGGACTCATGCGCAGCCGGGCCGCGTCATTGCGCCGGCTTGTGCCACTTGGCCAGCCCGGTCTGGATGCGCGCGGCGGCGTCCTTGGGAGCGAGCTTGCCGTTGAGCACCTGGGCGCCGACGTTCCACAACTCGTTCTCCATCGGCGGCGTGCCACGGTTGAGCACCTGGCTGTTCAGGCGGATGGTGGAGCCGCACTGGGTGCGCCAGTCCATCATCTGCTTGGCCACCGGGTCGCGCACCGCGATCAGGTGGTTGGACAGCGAGAAGAAGCCGGTGACCTTGTTGGTGTACAGATCGGCAAATTCCTGCGAGCCCAGCCAGCTGATGAACTTCTGCGCGTCCTCCTTGTTCCTCGACTTGCGGTTGATGCCCATGCCGATGTCGGTGTGGTCGGAGATGAAGCACTTGTCGCCGGCCTTGCGCACCGGCGGCGCGAAGGCGCCGAAGTCCAGGCCCTGCTGGTTGAAGTAGGCGATGTCCCAGGAGCCCGCGGGGTACACCGCGGCGCGGCCGAGCGCAAAGAGGTTCTGGCTGTCACCGTAGGTCTGTGCGCTGGCACCTTTGGGCAGGTAGGGCGACAGGCGGGCCATCAGGTCGAAAACGCCTTCATAGGCCGGGTCGGTGAACTTCGCCTGGCCGGCGATCAGCGCCTTGCGTCCCGCCTCGCCCTGCCAGTAGTTGGGGCCCAGGTTGGTGAAGACGATCTGGTTGGCTTCCCACTGGTCGGCGGTGCCCAGCGCCAGCGGGGCGATGCCGCCGGCCTTCTTCACCGTCTCCAGCAGTGCGAACAGCTCGGCCTCGGTTTTCGGCGGCTGCAGCGACAGCTTCTTGAAGATCGCCTTGTTGTAGAAGAAGCCATGGATCACCGAGGCCATGGGCATGCAGTAGCTGTCCCTGCCGTCGTCGGTCTGCCAGGCCACCTTGGCACTGGCGGGGAAGTGTTCCATGCCCGGGCGACCGTCGAGCTTCTCCAGGTGGCCCTTTTTGTACAGCGACAGCGAGACGTCGAAGGGCCGGCAGGCGATCAGGTCGCCGGCGGTGCCGCCCGTCAGACGCGCGACGAGGCTGGAGTCGTATTCGGTGGGGGCTGTGGCGGCGAACTTCACCTCCACACCGGGGTGCTTGCGCTGGAAGGCGGGGATCAGCGTGCTTTCCCACAGCGCCTTGTCGTCGACGCGCCAGCTCTCGATGGTCAGAGTGCCAGCCCGGGCGGGCGCCAGCAGGGTGGCGGCCAGCAGGCTGGCCAGGATGGGCGTGCGCATCAGCAAGGTCTCCGTCGTTCGGGCGCACCTTGGACGCCCTTGTTGTTCTCAGGCTAGCACCGGTCCGGCGGGCTGACATGGGCAGGCACCCGAGCGTCTGCCCGGCTCGGGGCGTTGGTGCTTACGGTTCTTAACGATGCCCGGGGATGGCCCGGGTCAGGGTCGGCGGGACGGCGTCCAGGGCTTACAAAATTTAGCCAAGGCGGCGGGGCGATCCGTTGCGCGGGACAGACAGGCGTGGCCGTCGTCGAATTCCTGCGCGCTGATTCGTCGTGCAGCATGGCGACCAGGTGCAGGAGCGGGTGATGGACGAAGGCGCAGCGGCCGTGCAGGCCTGGATCGACGACTGGCCCGATGCGGCGGTGCGCCAGCGTCTGTGCGACATCCGCGCGCTGCTGCAGCGCTGCGTGCCGGCGGGAGAGGAGCGCTTGAGCTACCGCATGCCGACGATGTTCTGCGGTGGCGTGGTGCTGCACTACGCCGCCTTCAAACAGCACATCGGCCTGTACCCGCCGGTGACGGATGCGGCATTGCGCGCGCGGTTGGCGCCCTGGGCCGGGCCCAAGGGCAATCTGCAGTTCCGCCACGACCACCCGCTGCCCATGGACCTGATCGAGGCGGTGGTGGTGGCGCGGCTGGCCGAGTTGAACCGCTAGCATGCGGTCATGCTGAACGCACTGGCCACCATCGCCGTGTTGCACTGGGCTGTTCTGCTGGTGCCCGGCTTCAACTTCGTGCTGCTGGGCCAGTTGGCCGCCAGTGGCCAGCGCGACCGCGCCCTGGCCGCTGTGGTGGGCATGACGCTTGGCACGCTGAGCTGGGCGTTGCTGGCGGTGCTGGGGGTGGGGGTGGTGTTCGCCGCGCACCCGCTGCTGCGTGAGGCCGTGCAGGTGGCCGGAGGCCTGTACCTGCTGCAACTGGCCTGGAAGCTGTGGGCCTCGGCCGGGGCGACGCCGGCGCAGGCGCAGGCGGGTGTGCTGTCGCGCCGGGCGGCTGCCCGCGTGGGCTTCACCACCGCGATGCTCAATCCGAAGATCGCGCTGTTCTATGGCAGCGTGTTTGCCACGGCCCTGCCACCGCAACCGGCGCCGCTGCTGCAGGCCGCGGCGGTGGTGCTGGTGTTTGCCAACTCGGTGCTGTGGCACG
>JAFLDI010000267.1 GCA_017302485.1 Burkholderiales bacterium
GCCACAAGCAGTGGCTGATGGAGCGCTTCTACCGCCAGATGCGCACCCGCCACGACGTGCTGATGGCCGGCGGCAAGCCGCTGGGCGGGCGCTGGAACTTCGACCACGACAACCGCAAGCCGTGGCCCGGCCTGCCCCGCGAGCCGGCCGATCCGCGCGTGCGCCACGACCACTCGGCCCTGTGGCAGCGCATCAAGGCGACGGACGTGAAGCACTTCGGCAACCCGGCAGCGGATCGCCTCGCCTGGCCGCTCAACCGCGCCGAGGCGCTGGCCCAGTTGGAGGATTTCGTCGCCGAGGCGCTGCCCCACTTCGGCGATTTTCAGGACGCCCTGAGCAGCCGTGCCTGGCGGCTGTTCCACTCGCTGCTGTCCTTCGCCCTCAACACCAAGATGCTTGGCCCGCGGGAGGTCGTCCAGCGGGTCGAGGCGGCCCACGCCAAGGGCGAGGTGCCGCTGGCGGCGGCCGAGGGCTTCATCCGCCAGATCATCGGCTGGCGCGAGTACGTGCGTGGCGTGTATTGGGCGCACATGCCGGGCTACGTGGACCACAACGTGTTCGGCCACCACACGCCGCTGCCGGCATGGTTCTGGACGGGCAAGACGCGGATGCGCTGCCTCGCCCACAGCATCGGCCAGTCGCTGGAGCACGCCTACGCCCACCACATCCAGCGCCTGATGGTGATCGGCAACTTCGCGCTCCTCGCCGGGCTCGCCCCGGCCGAAGTGCATCGCTGGTACCTGGGCATCTACATCGACGCCTTCGAGTGGGTCGAGCTGCCCAACACCCTGGGCATGAGCCAGTACGCCGATGGCGGCCTGATGGCCAGCAAGCCCTATGTGGCCACCGGCCGCTACATCCAGCGCATGGGGGGCGGCTGCGCCGGCTGCCGCTACGACCCCGGGCAGCGCGTGGGTGAGCGCGCCTGCCCCTACACCACGTTGTACTGGGACTTCCTGATGCGCCATGAGGCCATGCTGGCGCGCCAGCCGCGCATGGCGCTGCATGTCAGGAACCTGGTGCGCCTGGGTGCGGACGAGCGGCAGGCGGTGCGCGCACGCGCCGACGCGATCCGCGCCGGCGAGGTGGGGGTGGCGTGAGCGCGCTCAAGAAGGTGCCACCCACACGGTCTGGTCGGCCTGTCCGAAGTGCTGGCCGGCGTGGCTGCCCGCCACCGCTTGGACCTGGGCCACAAGCTGCTTGCCGAACTGGGCTGGTGCTGCGGCGCCGACGGGCTGCCGGCACTGGCTCCCCAACTCGCCGGGTGGGGTGTCGAACCCTGAGGCCACGGATACCGCCACCGGATCCGCTCCCCTCAGCGTGGGCGTAGACGCGCCAGTGGCGCGGGCCGACAGTCCTTCCCAGGCCAGCCACGGAGGACCGCCATGACCGACATCGCCCTGCTTGACGCCACCATCGACCCGCTGGCACCGGTGGCCTTCGGTGACATCGTCATCGCCACGGGCCGTGGCGAAGGGCCCACGCGGCTGGCCGCCTTCGACGCCGCGCTGCTGGATGCCGGCGTGGCCAACTACAACCTGCTGTGCCTGTCCTCGGTGATCCCACCGGGCAGCCGCATCCAGCGCCGACGCTGGCGCACACCGGCCGAGCACTACGGACAGCGCCTGTATGTGGTGATGTCCGAGATGCGTGAGGACCGCCCTGGCCGTGAGGCCCATGCTGGCGTGGCCTGGGTGCAATGCGAGCGCGGCGGCCAGGGTCTGTTCGTGGAACTGCACGACGGCGACCGCACCAGGCTGGCGGCCGATCTGCACGCCACCTTGCAGACCATGCAGCGCAACCGCGGTGTCGACCTGGGACCGGTTCACAGCCAGTTGGCCAGCATCCGGTGTGTGGACCAAGCGGTGTGTGCGCTGGTCATCGCTGTCTATGCGAGCCAGCCCTGGTGAGTGCCGACGCCGCCCCGACGCCCCTGCGCAGCGGCCGCGAAAGGCTGCTGCAGACTCTGGCCTATGAAACCGGTGGGCTGCTGACGGTCACCCCCTTGTTTGCCCAGGCCAGCGCCAGCGCGCTGGACGACTCATTCGCTTTGCTGGCCATGCTGTCGGTGGTGGTGATGGGCTGGGCGGCGGCCTTCAACACGGCGGTCGATCGTCTGGAGGCCCGGCGATGGCACCGCAGCG
Organism: Burkholderiales bacterium; assembly: GCA_017302485.1. GTDB lineage: Bacteria > Pseudomonadota > Gammaproteobacteria > Burkholderiales > Burkholderiaceae_C > Ideonella. Next base: position 2,145 of record JAFLDI010000267.1, read on the forward strand.
CCTGTCAGCGCCCCACGTCGGCGCGGCTGTTCCACGCGCTGGCGCTGGAAGGGGGCGCGGTGCTGCTGACCTGGCCGGTCATTCATGCTTTCAGCGGCCTGGGCTGGTGGGCATCACTGGGCGCCGATCTGGCGTTGACCGCCGCATATGCGGTATATGGCTACGCGTTCCACCTGGTGTTCGACCGCCTGCGGCCGGTTGGAACCGCGGGCTGAGCGTGACCGGCCCCGGCGCAGCGGTGTGCCGCGGGGCTCTCAGCGTGTGTCACGCACCAGCCGCACCGCCAGCCGCGAGGTCTTGGGCACGTCGCCGCGCGCCTGGCCGTCACCCAGGTGCACTGCCCAGCCGTTGACAAAGCTGCTGTCGGCAGGCTCGGCGCTGGTCTGGCCGCGCATCACGCTGCCATAGTTGTAGGGGTTCACGGGTTCGCGAGACAGGCTGGGCGTGCTGCTCCAGTGCCAGTCGGCGGGAGAACCGGGGAACAGCCGGGGATCCAGGCCCTGGCCGCCGCGCCGTATCAGGCGTTGCAACTCGGGAACGCGTGGCACGCGCCAGTGCTGTCCGGTCTCGCGGGCCAGCGTGCGGGCGTGGGTCAGCGCCTCGGCATGGCGAAGCAGCGTTGGGCTGCCGGCGCACTGTCGGCCGTCCCAACGCTGGCCAACCAGGCAGCGGGCCCAGGTCAGGTGGGTGGCTGCGTCAACGACTTCGCGGCCATCGGTCGTCGCGGCTGGGGCGGCCTGGCCTGCGGCGGCGGTCAGCACCAGCAGGGCGGCTGCGGAGACGGGAAGCAGGCAGCGCATGCAGCGCACTGTACGCCACTGTGCGTATTGGTCTGCGCAGTGACCGCTCCTAAGCTGCGGCACGTCGATTCCCCACTCTCTCATTCCCCCACAGGAGCAACCGCATGACCTTCACCCGCCGTTCCGTCACCGCGCTGGCCGCTGCCGCCTGCGCGCTCGGCTTCACCTCGCTGGCCCAGGCCGCCGACACCATCAAGGTGGGCGTGCTGCACTCGCTGTCGGGCACGATGGCGATCTCGGAAACCGTGCTGAAGGACACCGTCCTGATGGCCATCGACGAGATCAACGCCAAGGGCGGCCTGCTGGGCAAGAAGCTCGAGCCGGTGGTGGTGGACCCGGCCTCGAACTGGCCGCTGTTCGCCGAGAAGGCCAAGCAACTGATCGACCAGGACAAGGTGGCCGTGGTGTTCGGCTGCTGGACCTCGGTGAGCCGCAAGTCGGTGCTGCCGGTGTTCGAGGAAAAGAACTCGCTGCTGTTCTACCCGGTGCAGTACGAGGGCGAAGAGCTCAGCAAGAACGTCTTCTACACCGGCGCCGCGCCCAACCAGCAGGCCATTCCCGCGGTGGAGTACCTGATGAGCAAGGACGGCGGCTCCGCCAAGCGCTTCGTGCTGCTGGGCACCGACTACGTCTACCCTCGCACCACCAACAAGATCCTGCGCGCCTTCCTGAAGGCCAAGGGCATCCCCGAGTCGGACATCATGGAGGAGTACACCCCCTTCGGCCACTCCGACTACCAGAGCATCATCGCCAAGATCAAGAAGTTCGCTTCCGAAGGCAAGAAGACCGCGGTGGTCTCCACCATCAATGGCGACTCCAACGTGCCCTTCTACAAGGAACTGGGCAACCAGGGCCTGAAGGCCACCGACGTGCCGGTGGTGGCCTTCTCGGTGGGTGAGGAGGAGCTGCGCGGCGTCGACACCAAGCCGCTGGTCGGCCACCTGGCCGCCTGGAACTACTTCATGAGCATCAAGAACCCGGCCAACGCCGAGTTCGTCAAGAAGTGGAGCGACTACGCCAAGGCCAAGGGCATCGCCGGCCACAAGGACAAGCCGCTGACCAACGACCCGATGGAAGCCACCTACATCGGCATCAACATGTGGGCCCAGGCCGTGACCAAGGCCAAGTCCACCGACACCGACAAGGTGATCGCGGCGATGGCCGGCCAGACCTTCAAGGCGCCGGGCGGCTTCACCAGCACCATGGACAAGGAAAACCACCACCTGCACAAGCCGGTGTTCATCGGTGAGGTCAAGGCCGACGGCCAGTTCAACGTGGTGTGGAAGACCCCGGGTCCGGTCGTCGCCGATCCTTGGAGCGACTACATCGCCGAGAACAAGGGCAAGAAGAACGTCCCCGAAAAGAAGTAACTGGGAACCCCCCCTACCGCAGCACAGCTGCGGCCCCCAGGGCCTGGGTTCTGGGGGCGACGCGAGTGGACCGGCGAAGCCGGATCCACCGCGTCTGCCGGAAGGCGCGGGCGGCTTCGCCGGCCCGCGTTTTCGTTTTCGACGGATGGGCTTGATGAAACACTGCGCCAGCAGGCGCAGGCGGTGTGGAGTTTCGGTGCGGCGACCATGCCCCATCAGATCGTGCGCATTCTCGCCGCTGAACAGATTTACAGGGCCATGACAATTCTCTCCGGTCATCCCTATCATCGCGTCTGATGGCGAATCAGCTCGGCACCATTCTGGCGGTCAGCGCCGCACTGGCAGGTGCGGTCATCCTGCCTGTGCATGCGCAGGATGGTCTGCGCGGCAGCGCTTCGCCTCCGGCGGCGAGTCAGATTGAAGAGCGCGACAAGAGCCGCGCTGAGCTTGAGGCCATCGAAAAGTCCATCCGGGATAACGGCGAACTGCGTCGGAAGCTCGATGCGGAAATCGAATCCGTCCGCGCTGACCGCGGGCGGCTGAATACGAGCCTGATTGCGACAGCGGACAAATTGCGCGCCAGTGAACAGCGGCTCGGTGCGCTGGAATTGCGCCTCTCGACGCTGGAAGGCAGCGAGCGCGCGATCCGCGATTCGCTTGCCAGCCGCCGCGATCTCATTGCGGAAGTGCTGGCGGCATTACAGCGCATGGGCCGCAAACCGCCGCCCGCCATCTTTGTCCGTCCCGAGGATATTCTGGCATCGGT
>JAFLDI010000268.1 GCA_017302485.1 Burkholderiales bacterium
CTCCTGCGCGGCGCCGGCCGCCCCGCAGGCACCGCTGCGCATCGGCATCGCCCCGCACTCCAGCGCCCGGGTGATTCTGGAGATGTACCAGCCGCTGCGCCTGTACCTCGAGCAGGCGCTGCACAGGCCGGTGGAGATCGTCACTGCGCCCGATTTCACCGAATACGCGCGCCGCGCGATGGCGCAGCAGTACGACATCGCGGTCACCACCGGCCACCAGGCGCGGCTGCTGCAGACCGACGCCGCCTACCTGCCGCTGCTGACCTACAAGGCCGACTTCAAGGCGGTGGCCGTGGTGGCCGCCGACAGCCGCTACCGCGAGCCCAGGGACCTGGCCGGCACCACGGTGGTGGGCCTGTCGCGCTCATCGCTGGTCACGCTGTGGGGCGAGCACTGGGCCTTTCGCAACGCCGTCCCCCATCTGACGATGCGCTATGTCAGCGCCTCGGACAGCACCGGCCAGCTGGTGATCAAGGGCGAGTGCGCGGCCGCCTACATGTCGTTGGCCAACTACCAGAACCTGCCCGCTGCGGTGCGCGAACAGACCCGCATCCTCGCCGAGAGCCTGCCGATGACCGGCCGCACCTACCTGCTCAACGCCCGCCACGCGCGCCTGCAGGCAGCGGTCAGCGATGCGCTGTGGGGCTTCGCGCAGACGCCCGACGCCAAGGCCTACTTCACGCGCTACAAGCTGGGCGGCTACCGCGCGCTCGAGCCGCGGGAATTGATGGCGATGGAGCCGTATGCCCATGAAGTGCGCACCGAGCTGAAGGGGCGTTGATGCACTTCGCGCCCTGGCGCACGCTGCGCGGCCGCCTGGTGGTGACCGCGCTGTTGGTGGAACTGCTGATGCTGGGCATGCTGGTGGGCAACAGCCTGCGCCTGCTGCGCGAGTCCATGGGTGCCCAGGCCGAGCGACAGGCCGAGCAGATCTCGCCGGTGCTGGTGGCCGCGCTGGTGGCCCCGCTGGCGCAGTTCGACTACGCCACGGTCCAGGCCGTGATCGACGAGAGCCAGGCGATCCGCGGCATCAACTATGTGGCCGTGCTGGATGCGGGTGGCCGCCAGGTGGCCGTCAGCGGCTGGCCCGCGGGCAGCCCGCTGCCCGATCCGGACCCCCGCCTGGACCTGGCCGAGGAGCCGCCCCGCTATGACGTGGTCCGCCCGATCAACCTGGCCGGCCAGCATCTGGGCACGCTGCGCTTCGGGCTGGATCTGTCGCACATCGTGCAGGCGCGTGGCGAGCTGTTGAGCCAGGGCGTGGCCATCGCGGCCGGCGAGATGCTGCTGTCGGCCGGTCTGCTGAGCCTGCTGGGTCTGCTGATCACGCGGCAGCTCTCCCGCCTCACCCGAGCCAGCCTGCAGGTGGCCCAGGGCGACTTCGCGATCGAGCCGGTGCCTGAGGGACGCGACGATGTCGGCCGCCTGGGTGCGGCCTTCAATGCCATGTCGGACGCCATCGCCGACCGGGTGGCGCAGCTCACACGCGCCAACGAGCAGACGGTGCGCATGGCCGCCTCGCTGCATGAGCGCAACCTGCAGCTCGACGCCATCCTGGCGCTCAGCCCCGATGGCTTCGTTGCCTTCGACTCGTCTGGCGTGGTGCGCCTGGTCAGTCCGGCCTTTCCCGGCCTGAGCGGCCTGGCCGAAGACCAGGTGGTCGGCGTCGATGAGACCCGCTTCTCGGCCCTGCTGTCGGCCGCCTGCCGACCCGGGCAGGTCTTTCCCGGCGTGGTGGCCATGCAGGCCGCGCAACAGCAGGCTGGCGAGCGGCCGCTGCGCCAGCTGATCACGCTGGCGGCCACCGGCCGCGAACTGGAGGTCAGCCTGCGCGAATCGGGCAGTGGCGAGGTGGCGCGGCTGCTGTTCTTCCGCGACGTCCCGCACGAGCGCGCGGTGGACCGCATGAAGAGCGAGTTCCTGTCGCACGCCGCGCACGAACTGCGCACGCCGATGGCCAGCATCTATGGTTTCGCCGAACTGTTGCGCATGCGCCCGATGAACGAGACGCGACGGTCCGAGGTGCTGGCCATCATCCATCGCCAGGCCGGCGCGATGACGCAGATCATCGACGAGCTGCTGGACCTGGCGCGCATCGACGATCGGCGCGGCCAGGACTTCGAGTTCACCGAGGTGGACGCCGGCGCACTGGCACGCGAGGTGGCCGAGGGCTTCGGCCTGCCCGAAGGACGTGAGCCACCACGGCTGCAGCTGCCGGATTCGCCGCGCCGCGTGCGGGCCGACCCGGCCAAGCTGGCCCAGGCGCTGCGCAACCTGCTGTCCAACGCCTACAAGTACTCGCCCGGCGGAGGCGAGGTGCGGCTGTCGATCATCGACGGCAACGACGGACAGGTCGGGCTGCAGGTGGTCGACCACGGCCTGGGCATGAGCGCCGAGCAAGTGGCGCGGGTCTTCGAGCGCTTCTACCGCGTGGACCACTCGGGCGCGATCCCGGGCACCGGCCTGGGCATGAGCATCGTCAAGGAGCTGATGGAGATCCAGGGTGGCCGCGTCGAGGTCAGCAGCACACCGGCCGTGGGCACCACGGCCACGCTGTGGCTGCCGCGCCTGACCTGATCAGGCGCGTTCGCGCAGCGCGAGCAGCACGCGGCACTGGCGCGCGATGGGTGCCGGCACCGGCAGCTCGCCGTCCAGCATGCGGCGGATCGTTCGGGCGGTGCTGAGGGGGTCGATCTCTGCCGGCAGCTCGGGCAGGCTGGCCAGCGTGCCGCCCTGTGCCTCGACCGACAGGGCGTCATCCAGGTGCCCGCGCACAAAGGCCTTGAGCGCCGGCAGGCGCCGCGCATCGGCGACCGGCTCGCCCTCGGTGCCGCGCAGCAGCAGCGCCGTGGCGCCGCTCAGGCCCAGAAACTCCGACAGGCTCAGCGCGTACTCGGGGTGGGTGTGGTTGACCACCCGCACCGCACCCGGCACCGCCGGCAGCAGCTTGGCCAGGGTGTGGCCCGGGTTGCGCAGGCCCAGCACGGCACGCAGCTTCAGCAGCCGCGCCAGTGACGGGTGCAGCGCTTCCAGCGGCATGAACACCGGCTGGCCGGCCGCCCAGGCGCTTTGTGCGCCAGCCGCCTCGCTGGCCGTGGGCCAACCCAGCGCCTCAAAGACCTGGGCGCTGGTGATGCGGGTCGGGTCCTCGGCCAAGCCGTGCACCAGCACCGGCACGCCCTCGCGCGCCAGCAGCCCGGCGAGCAGGGGCGTCAGGTTGGGCAGCTTGCGTGCGCCGTTGTAGCTGGGCAGCACCACCGCGGTGGCAGGTGCCGCCAGCGCCAGCGTGCGCGGCTCGACCGCATCCATGAAGCCGGCCAGTTCCTCGGGGGTCTCGCCCTTGATGCGCATGGCCAGGGCGAAGGCGCCCTTCTCGAGGTCGCTGAGCCGGTCGTCGAGCAGCCGGGCCATCAGGTCGGCGGCCTGGGCGCGGCTCAGCGAGCGGGCGCCCTCCTTGCCGCGGCCGATCTCGCGCAGGTAGGGCGCGATGCTGGTGGGTGCAGTGTGCATGGCCCGATTGTCGGGCCAGCGCGGGTCAGAAGGTTTCCCAGTCGGCCTCGGCCGTGCCGGACTCGGCTCGGGCGGCGCGAGACTTGGGCGCCGCTGCAGGGCTTGCTGCGGGCATGCGGGTGGCCGCCTGGTTCGAGCACTCGGTGATCAGGTCGCGGATCAGGCGCACCGTGGCCTGGGTGGCCTCGGCGAAGGGCGTGCCGCCGTCCATCGCAGCCACCGCCTGTTCGCTCTGGCCGGCATTGACCAGTCGGGCCACGACGCCCACCTGGCGGTGGAAACCGGCGTGCTCGGCAACCAGTGCCGTGAAGGAGGGCAGCTGTCCGCACCGGTGCCGACCCTCGCCATGCAGCCAGCCGCCCAGCGGACAGCCGTCATCGCGCGACACGTTCTGCACGTCGATCTGCTCGCCCTGCATGGCGGCATTGCGCAGCCGGGTGCGCCAGTCCACATGCGCGCGGATGGCGCTCTCCAGCGAGAAGGCCTGGCCTCCCGCCGCGCGGGCATCGCGACGCAGCTGCGCCGCATCGGCCTGGGCCGCACCACGCTCATCGGCCGACAGCCGGAACAGGCGCATCGTCTCGACCACCGAGCCCGCCTGGGCCGACACGGTGTTGGCCGACGCCGCCAGCTCTTCCACCATGGCCGCGTTCTGCTGCGTCAGGCCGTCCATCTGCGACACGGCCTCGTTGATCAGGCTGACGCCCTGCTGCTGTTCGGCGGCAGCGGTGCTGACCTGCTCCAGCACCTGGGCCACCTCGCCCACGGCATCGCGCGCCTGGGCCATCAGGTCGCGGGTCTCGCGGGCATGGTCCACACCGACCGAGACACGCGCCTGCGTGCCACTGATCAGGCCACGGATCTGCTGCACGGCATCAGCGGTGCGCTGCGCCAGCACCCGCACCTCGGCGGCAACGACGGCGAAGCCGCGGCCGGATTCACCGGCGCGGGCGGCCTCGACGGCGGCATTGAGCGCCAGCAGGTTGGTCTGGAAGGCCACGCCTTCGATGGTCTGCACGATCTCGCCCATGCCGTCGGCAGCTCGGCGGATCTCATCCATGTCGGCGGCCACCCGGTCGACGGCATCGGCGCAGGCGCGGGTGGTCCGGGCGGTGTCGACCGCCAGCGACGCACCTCGGCGCGCCGCATCGGCGCTCAGCGTGATCGCCCCGGTGATCTCTTCCATCGACGCGGCGGTTTCCTGCAGGCTGGCCGCCTGTGACTCGGTACGCGCCGAGAGGTCCTGGTTGCCGGCCGAGATCTCCCCGATCGAGCTGCGCACATGGTCCATCTGGCGCCGGCTGTCGTGCACCACGGTGCGCAGGTTCACCGCCAGCTGACGCAATGCCAGTTGCAGGCGACCCTGGGTGCCACGGGCGCCAGTGGCAGGCATGTGCGAGAGGTCGCACGCGGCCAGGTGCTGGGCATCGTCGGTCAGCCCCCCCAGCACGCGGCGGGTGTGGCGCGCCGTGCCCCAGGCGGCCGCCCGGCCGGCC
>JAFLDI010000269.1 GCA_017302485.1 Burkholderiales bacterium
GCGAACGCGGGGTCGAGGCAGTCGATGTCAAAGGTCAGGTAGGTCGGCGCGTCGCCCACCACCTCGAGGATGCGCTGGGCAACGGCCGCCGGACCGCGCTCGTGCACCGCATCGGCGCCCAGGATCTCGATGCCCATGAAGTCGTCGTTCCAGGTGCGGATGCCCACCTGCACCGAGCGCGCCGGGTCGATCAATCCCTCCTTGACCGCCTTGTAGAACATGGTGCCGTGGTTGAGGGAGTCGGGCTCGTCATCGGCCCAAGTGTCACAGTGGGCGTCGAAGTGCACCAGCGCCAGCGGACGGCCCAGGCGCTCGGCATGGGCACGCAGCAGCGGGTAGGTGATGTAGTGGTCACCGCCCAGGGTCAGCATCTTTGCGCCGCTGGCCAGAATGCTGCGGGCGTGGTTGGCGATCGCGTCGTGCACGGTGTGCGGGCGGTGCATGTCGAGCACCACGTCGCCCCAGTCGATCACCTTCAGGCGCTCGCAGGGGTTGAAGCCCCAGGGATGCAGGCGCTCGTTGAGCTGCACCGTGGCCGCGCGAATGGCCCGCGGGCCCAGCCGGGCGCCGGTGCGGTAAGTGGTGGCGATGTCGAGCGGCACGCCCGAGACCACCACGTCCACGCCACTCAGGTCGCGGCTGAAGCGGCGGCGCATGAACGAGGGCACACCGGCATAGGCCGCTTCGAACTCCACCCCACGCAAGTCGCTGCGGTGAATGGCGTGGTCATTGACGGGGGCTGCGCTGCTCATCGGAGATATTCATGTGTCTGTTGCAATGCAGACATGCTGAACCGACACTGCAGGTGCGTCAATTAGCCAGGCTCGATTCGCTATGAATTTTCCTGATACCTTGCCACGCGCCGACCTCCCCTTTGCCGGCCTGGTGGCGTTTGTTGCGGCGGCTCGTCACGGCAGCGTGTCGCGCGCTGCCGAGGATCTGGCACTGACCCAGTCGGCCGTCAGCCAGCGCATCCTGAAGCTGGAGGCCCATGTCGGCCAGCGCCTCTTCCTGCGCCAGGGCCACGGCGTCAAGCTGACCGGTGCGGGCGAACTGCTGCTGCAGACCGCCGCCGACACGCTGGCCCGCTTGCAGGCCGGGCTCGAGCGCATCGAGCCCTACCGCAGCAAGGCCTCGCTGCTGATCGGCTGCCCCAACGACGTCGCCCAGGGCTGGCTGCTGCCGCGCCTGGCGGCGCTGCGGGCGCTGCATCCCGGCCTGGAGGTGTGGCTGCTGTCCGACCGAGAACTCACCGACATCGACCGCATCGATGTCGACCTGGTGATCTCGCGTCGGCCACTGCGGCGCACAGACGTGGAATGCCTGCCCTGGCTGACCGATCGCTCCATCGCCGTGGCCGGCCCGCGCACCGCCGCTCGCCTGTCCACCCTGCCCTGGCCGCGCCTTCTGGCCCATGCGCCAGTGCTGTTGCTGGAGTCTGAGCCCGAATGGGCCGGCCGCCTGGCCAGCGCCGCTGCCAAGGCCGTCAGGGGTCTGCAGCGCGCCGCCACGCTGCACGATGAGAACCTGTTGCTCGAGGCCGCGGCACTGGAGCATGGCGTGGCCTGCGTCTCGGCCCTGCTGGCCAGCCAGGCACTGACCAGCGGCCGTGTCGTCGAACTGCCCCAGGTGCCCGAGGCGCCACGCCCCGGCCTGTGGCTGATGCGCAGCCGCCTGACGGCGCGCACGCCGCTGGTGGATCTGGCGTGGCGGTGGCTGCACGCCGGCGCGGCCTGATCGCTCAGCGCGCTCTCAGGGCCATCGCCGCGCAGGCAGCAAAGAAGACCTCGGCGCCGAGCACGCCCAGGTACAGCGGCACCGGCCAGCCGTCGAGCAGCAGGCTGAACACCCGACCGAGGGCGAAGCCCGTGAAGATCATCAGTACCGCGGTCAAGGCCGCGCGGCTGTCGATGCGCCGAAGCGCGCCCGCCAGGAACAACGCAGCGATGCCAAGATAGGCCCCGCCATAGGCAGCCCGCACCACATGCAGGTGGTTGACCGTGGACAGCTCGATGGCGGGCTCGCGCATCATCATCTGCGGCGCCAACAGATGCAGCAGGCCGACCACCAGCATCATCAGGCCGGCTCCGTACAAGGTAAAACGGGTCATCGTCGCCTCCCAGGCGTCTTTCACGGCCGCTCAGTCTAGGGGCCATACGCGTCGGCGCATGTTGCAATTGCGGCATGCACAATGCCATTCATGGAACAAACGCTGACCGCTCTGCAGGACATGGCGCTGTTTGTCGAGGTGGCACGGTCCGGCAGCTTCCGCCAAGCCGCGGGCCGACTGGGCATACCACCGTCGACGCTGTCCCGCCGCATTGCAGCTTTGGAGCGGCGCCTGGGCTTGCCGCTGCTGCTGCGCACCTCGCGCAGCGTCACGCTGACCAGCGCCGCCACGCCCTACTACGAGCGCTGCCTGGATGTGGTAGAAGCGGCAACGCGGGCACAGGACACGCTGCAGTCCGGCCATGCTCAGCCCCTGCGGCTTCGGGTGTCGATGCCTGTTGATCTGGGTGTCGACAGGCTGGGCCCGCTGGTGGCTTCCTTTGCAGCGGCCCACCCCGGACTGCGCGTGGAGTTCGACCTCTCGTCCCGTGCCGTCGACCTGATGCGCGACCCGGTGGACCTGGCGTTTCGCATCGGCAAGCCGCTGGACGAGCGCGTGGTGGCGCGGCGCATCACTGTCATCCCCAGCGGACTCTATGCCGCGCCAGCGCTGCTGCGCCGGCTACCGCCCGTTCTTCAGGCGGCGCAACTGGCCACGATGCCCTGCCTGGACCTGCGCACCGCCAACGGCTCGATGCCCTGGAAGATCGGCAGCGCCCGTTGGCCCGCAGCGCCGGGTCCCTGCCATCTGGCAGCCAACAGCGTGGGGCTGCTGCGGCGACTGGCCGTGGACGGTCACGGCATCGCCCTGCTGCCACACCACGTGGCTGCGCGGGCCGTACACGAGCGGCAACTGATGGCGGTACTGCCCGACGAGTCGGCGCCCGAGTGGCCTCTGTTTGCCGTGTCTGCGGGCCGCACCGTGCCGGCGCGGGCACGCCAGCTGATCGAGCACGTCCGACAGGCGCTCGGGCCGGTCCTGCGCTGAGCGCCCACGAAGGTCAGATCAGCACGATGTCGTACTGCTCCGGTGTCATCGTCGGCTCGGCCGACAGCGAGATCGGCTTGCCGATGAAGGCCGACAGGTCCGCCAGGTGGGCGCTTTCCTCGTCGAGCAGCATCTCCACCACCCCGGCGCTGGCGACCACTCGGATTTCCTTGGGGTCGAACTGGCGCGCCTCGCGCAGGATCTCGCGCAGCACGTCGTAGCAGACGGTGCGCGCGGTCTTGACCTGGCCCTTGCCTTCGCAGGTGGGACAGGGCTGGCACAGCATGTGGGCCAGGCTCTCGCGGGTGCGCTTGCGCGTCATCTCGACCAGGCCCAGCTGGGTGAAGCCGCTGACCGTGGTCTTGGTGCGGTCCTTGGCCAGCTGCTTGCGGAACTCGGCCAGCACCTGCTGCTGGTGCGCTTCGTGGGCCATGTCGATGAAGTCGACGATGATGATGCCGCCCAGGTTGCGCAGGCGCAGCTGGCGGGCAATGGCCAGCGCCGCCTCGAGGTTGGTCTTGAAGATCGTGTCGTCGAAGTTGCGCGCGCCCACGTAGCCACCGGTGTTGACGTCCACCGTGGTCAGCGCCTCGGTCTGGTCAATGATCAGGTAGCCGCCGGACTTCAGCTCCACCCGGCGCGCCAGCGCGCGGGCGATCTCTTCCTCGATGCCGTAGAGGTCGAAGATCGGCCGCTCGCCGCGGTAGTGCTCGAGCTTGGCCACTGCGGTGGGCGTGTAGGCCTGGCCGAACTCGCGCAGCAGGTCGAACTGCATCTTCGAATCGATTCGGATGGTCTGCGTCTGCTCGCTGGCCATGTCGCGCAGCACCCGCTCGGCCAGGCTCAGGTCCTGGTGCAGCAGGCTGCCGGCGGGCTGGGCCAGGGCGCGCTGGCGGATGTCGGACCAGGCCTTGCGCAGGTAGGCGATGTCGTCGGCCAGTTCCTCGTCGCTGGCCTCCTCGGCATTGGTGCGCAGGATGAAGCCGCCGCCACCGCCGTCCTCGGGCTTGCCCACCAGGGACTGCATGCGGGCGCGCAGCTGTTCGCGGGTCTCGGCCGAGCCGATCTTCTGCGAGATGCCGATGTGGTTGTCCTGCGGCAGAAAGACCAGCATGCGCCCGGCGATGCTGACCTGGGTGGACAGGCGCGCGCCCTTGGTGCCGATCGGGTCCTTGATGACCTGCACCATCAAGGTCTGGCCCTCGAAGACCTGCTTCTCGATCGGCACCGGCGGCGCGGCGTCGCGGCCGTGGCCCACGCTGCCACTGGTGTGCAGGTCGGCCACATGCAGGAAGGCGGCGCGCTCCAGACCGATGTCGATGAAGGCGCTCTGCATGCCAGGCAGCACGCGGGCCACCTTGCCCAGGTAGATGTTGCCCACCAGGCCGCGCTCCAGCGCGCGCTCGATGTGCAGCTCCTGCACGGCGCCGTTCTCGATGAGGGCGACGCGGGTCTCCTGCGGTGCCCAGTTGATCAGGATGTCTTGGCTGGCCATGGCGTCGGAGTCTAGTGGCGCCGCCCTGGCTCAGACGTCGAGTCGGACCCTCACCCGCGCCAGCAGCTGTGCCGTCTCGTGCAGCGGCAGGCCCATCACGCCGCTGTAGCTGCCCTCGATGTGCTCGATCCACGCGGCAATGCGGCCCTGGATGGCATAGGCGCCGGCCTTGCCGCGCGGCTCTCCGCTGTCCACATAACGGCGGATGCTGTGCTGCGACAAGGCGGCGAAGCGCACGCGCGAGATGCTGGTGGCCAGGTGGTGCATGTCGCCGAAGCCCACGGCCACGGCCGTCATCACGCGGTGCGTGCGGCCCGACAGCGCCTGCAGCATCTGCACCGCCTGCTCGGGGCTCTCGGGCTTGCCCAGGATGCGCCGGCCCAGCGCCACCGTGGTGTCGGCCAC
>JAFLDI010000027.1 GCA_017302485.1 Burkholderiales bacterium
CCCGTCTGCCCAAGGGCGCGCCGGCCCTGGTGGCCCGTGAGGTGCTGGTACCCAGTCACGACGGCGTGCCCGTGCCGCTGGCCATCGTGCACCGCGCCGGTCTGGCCATGGACGGCCAGCGCCCTACGCTGCTGGACGGCTACGCCGCCTACGGCTCTTCCATCGAAGCGCACTACGGCCGGCGCGCCCTGGCCTGGCTGGAAAGAGGCGGCGTGCTGGCCTTTGTCAACGCGCGCGGCAGCGGCGCCTTCGGCGACCCCTGGCACCGCGCCGGCTTCAAGACCACCAAGCCCAACACCTGGAAGGACGGCATCGCCGCCGCGAAGTACCTGATCGCCCAGGGCATCACCCGCCCCGCCAAGCTGGCCATCAGCGGCGGCAGCGCCGGTGGCATCTTCGTGGGCCGCGCCACCACCGAGGCGCCGGAGCTGTTCGCCGCCGCCATCTACGAGGTGGGCTGCCTGGACACCGTGCGCGCCGAGTTCACCGCCAACGGCATCACCAACATCTCGGAGTTCGGCACCGTCCAGGACCCGGCCGAGTTCAAGGCCCTGCTGGAGATGAGCACCTACCACCAGATCAAGGACGGCGTGGCCTACCCCGCCGTGCTGCTGATCCACGGCATGAACGACCCGCGGGTGGAAGTGTGGAACAGCAGCAAGACCGCCGCCCGCCTGCAGGCCGCCAACCCCAACGGCAAGCCCGTGCTGCTGCGCCTGGACGCCCAGGCCGGCCATGGCATCGGCAGCACGGCCAACCAGTTTGATCAGCAGGTGGCGGACATGTTCAGCTTTCTGTGGTGGCAGATGGGGGAGGTCAAGGGGCCGGTGATGCCGTGAGGTGCACATCAGGTCAGGACGTACTGGCCCATGGCAGTTGCCCAGCAACGATTGCCCGCGGTTCAGAGTCGGGCGCTGGCTACCTCACCGATGGAGCGCGATGCTACGAGCCTTGATGTGGCAAGTGGTTGCCTGTGGGCGTCGCCCACAGGCAACCCTAACGCGGCACGATCCGACTAGCCACGCACGCGGGGAAAACGGGCCACGCCAAGTGGACATGGTGGGCAACTTCGGGCCATCCCCGCTCACGCGGGGAACACGTGCGCAGCACCACCTACCGCCGGCTGTGGGACGGACCGTCCCCGCTCGCGCGGGGAACACGCGCGCGGGTCCCATATCAGCAGCCTACGCGGCGGACCATCCCCGCTCGCGCGGGGAACACATCATCGCGATCGAGCCCGACGGCGGGAAGATCGGACCATCCCCGCTCGCGCCGGGAACACCAGGGCCAGCTGGCGCAAGTCAATGCCGACATCGGACCATCCCCGCTCGCGCGGGGAACACACGTTCAGGTGGCCGCCGCTGGCCTGGTCGGCCGGACCATCCCCGCTCGCGCGGGGAACACTGCTTGCCCTCCAGCACCAGACAGGTATCGAACGGACCATCCCCGCTCGCGCGGGGAACACTGAACCAGGCCAACGCTGGTCTGCGTGCCGGCCGGACCATCCCCGCTCGCGCGGGGAACACGGCAGCAAGCTCACCGACACCGGCCTCACGTTCGGACCATCCCCGCTCGCGCGGGGAACACAGCTTGGAGGGCATGGTGTCGGTATGCCAGGTCGGACCATCCCCGCTCGCGCGGGGAACACACCGGGCCGGGCTACAAGGCCGGCGACGAGAACGGACCATCCCCGCTCGCGCGGGGAACACTCAAGCTCAGGAGCGGCAACAAACTCGTCTGCCGGACCATCCCCGCTCGCGCGGGGAACACGTGGCCGGCCAGGGCCACCACCAGGGTGCGGTACGGACCATCCCCGCTCGCGCGGGGAACACTGGTGGACGATCTCAAGCCCCAGTCGCAACGCCGGACCATCCCCGCTCGCGCGGGGAACACCCTCAAACCCAATAGCGGCGCGGCTTGCAGAGCGGACCATCCCCGCTCGCGCGGGGAACACGGAGCCATCCCGTCGCAACAGCGTTACCCAGACGGACCATCCCCGCTCGCGCGGGGAACACTGCACGTCGGCGTAAAGCGCCCGGCCGTCAGACGGACCATCCCCGCTCGCGCGGGGAACACGGCATCGAACACCGCCACGTACAGGGTGCAGGCGGACCATCCCCGCTCGCGCGGGGAACACGGCCTCAGTCCTGGTCGGTCGCGCCGCTCTCAAGGACCATCCCCGCTCGCGCGGGGAACACACGGGGTCAGCCAGCACAGTCAGCGTCGCACGCGGACCATCCCCGCTCGCGCGGGGAACACGTGGTCGAGCTGTCCGACAGCGATGGCGACAACGGACCATCCCCGCTCGCGCGGGGAACACCTCAGCAGCGTGTCTCGCGTTCACTCCAGCGGCGGACCATCCCCGCTCGCGCGGGGAACACCATCGCAGCAATTCGCAAAGCTTGGGCCTCGTCGGACCATCCCCGCTCGCGCGGGGAACACGCTGTTACGGCATAGACAGGGCGCCCGCCCGCCGGACCATCCCCGCTCGCGCGGGGAACACAAGCTGTGCCGCAGCGTGTGGACAGTGGCCCGCGGACCATCCCCGCTCGCGCGGGGAACACGCCGCGGCCGTCGACCCGGCCGAGCTGCGCAACGGACCATCCCCGCTCGCGCGGGGAACACGCCGCTGAGCCGGCAATCCAGACCTGGGCGCTCGGACCATCCCCGCTCGCGCGGGGAACACGCCGACCGCATCCCGTTGGACAGACAAGCCGGCGGACCATCCCCGCTCGCGCGGGGAACACGACCGCCTGCGGGCAAAGCTGGGCCTGCCGGACGGACCATCCCCGCTCGCGCGGGGAACACTGGTCGGCGTGCCACCGCTGGAACAGTTCCAGCGGACCATCCCCGCTCGCGCGGGGAACACATTCAGAGGCGGCCCGCCTGGTGGCTGCCGGCCGGACCATCCCCGCTCGCGCGGGGAACACGCCTTGATCCGGCCGAAGAACACGGCGTCCATCGGACCATCCCCGCTCGCGCGGGGAACACTCCATCTCCCGGTACTGGGCCATCAACTCGGCCGGACCATCCCCGCTCGCGCGGGGAACACGCGTCATCAACAGCAACGGCGAGACAGGCGCCCGGACCATCCCCGCTCGCGCGGGGAACACCTGTCCACCACCAGCGCGAAGTCGTCGGCCGCCGGACCATCCCCGCTCGCGCGGGGAACACGCCTCCAGGCGGGCGCCGCCGAACGAGTCGGCCGGACCATCCCCGCTCGCGCGGGGAACACACGAAGCGGCCGAGCCGGCGCAACAAGGCCAGCGGACCATCCCCGCTCGCGCGGGGAACACGTTCCAGAGCTTCGTTTCCCAGATGACATCGCCGGACCATCCCCGCTCGCGCGGGGAACACCGCTCCGAGTGCAGCGAACTGCAGGAGTACGTCGGACCATCCCCGCTCGCGCGGGGAACACTGCGCCGCGCGCGCCGTGAGCCGCGGCCCGAACGGACCATCCCCGCTCGCGCGGGGAACACCCCACGGCCTGCGCCACCGCTGCCGGTCCGCCCGGACCATCCCCGCTCGCGCGGGGAACACCACTCGCCACGACCGGCTGCAAGGGTGGCTGCCGGACCATCCCCGCTCGCGCGGGGAACACACCAAACGCAAGGTATTGTTCCGCAAGGGAAATCCCTGCGGGCGCAAACCTACCGAATTGTTGGCTTGTTAAGGAGCGTCCCGATCGGGTGCGCTGAACCGAACTAGACGCAGGCCATCGAAGTCGACTGGCTCTCGCCGATTGCGGCCAAGCGTCTGAAACTCAAAGCCCGATTCATTGCGCGCTGCCCAGGCCATCACCACGTTGCCGTCCTCAGCGCCTTCGGTCAGTTGAAGCCACAGCATCTCGCGGGCACGTCGGCTTACATCGCCGACATAGACACCCGCGCGCACCTCCAGCAGCCAGATCGCCAGACGCCCTCGAAGCCTGGGTGGTACATCCTCGGTGACGACAACAACCATGCCCATCGGATGATCGCCCTCGTTGGCGCTACTGGCTGCGATGCCCAGCGTCACCCAAGCCGTCGGGCACCGGGATGACAGGCAGCACAGCATCGGCTGGCGCGACCGGGGGCTCTATGCCTCCAGCCGACAGCATCTCCTCAATGCCCGGGATGATCTTTTCCAGCAGCTTGCCTTGCCTGAACAGGTCTCGGCAGGCCAATCGGACCGCGCGTTCAGGTTCTGGAGGTGCCTTGGCTGCGATGGCGAAGGCCAGGGGCACCACGGTCTCGAATTTGTACACGTCGGCCACGTCATAGACGAAGGACAGCGGCTTGCCGGTGTGGATGAAGCCCACCGCTGGCGCATAGCCCGCAGCCAGGACGGCCGCTTCAGCGATGCCATAGAGACACGAGGTGGCGGCAGACAGGCAGCGGTTTGGGACGTCCGCTGCGTCCCACTCCTGCTGGTCGTAGCTTCGGGCACGCCAGTTCACGCCATGGTGTTGTGCCAGTCGCTTGTAGGCCGCGCGAACCCTGGCGCCTTCTATGCCACGCAACTGTTCGACGCTGCGCCGTGCCGGTGCGGGCTCGCCGAAGCGCAGCTCGTACATCTTGCGAACGACCTTGAGCCGCAGTTCGTCGTCCAGGGCCAGCTTCGCCTGGTACAGCAGTCGGTCGGCGCGTGCGCCGCCGGGCTGCCCGCTGGCATACAGGCGAACACCTGACTCACCCACCCAGACCAGCAATGTCCCGACCAACGAGGCCAGCCGGACAGCCGCATGCGATATGCGGGTGCCGGGCTCCAACATGATGCAGGCTACCGAGCCGACCGGAATGTGGGTGCGCGCCCCCGTCTTGTCCACTACCACGAAGGCACCGTCCAACACGTCGATCTGACCGTACTGGATGAACACCATGGATACCCTGTCCTTGATGGGCAGGGGCTTCAAGGGTGGCAGCAGGTTCACGCGCTGCGTGCCAGGCTCAGCAGTCCACAACCAAACGCCTTGCCGTGGCCGATGCCTTGCGCCAAAGCTTGCTTCAGCAGATCGGCATCGCGAACCTGAAGTACACCCTCAAACAGCACGCGGCGCAGGCTCACGCGGGACGAACCCTTCCGTCCGTGAATCATGTCGCTGCCGGTAATCAGGGCGGCTTCTGGCCTGAAGCCCAGGCGCTCGCCTTGCCGCTGCAGCCAGGCCAGTTGCGCGTCCTCGCCCACCAGGCCCAGGCGCTTTCCCGCGCGAGTGACGGTGGGGTTGGCCGCAAGGCGAAACCTGAGCCGTGGACGCTGCACCAGGGCCACCAGGTCGAACTGCTTGGACGCCACCGCGTCGTCACCACCCAGCAAATAGCCCTTCAATGCTGCCAGGTGCGACCAATCACCGGCCTGCTCAGACTGGACCAGCACGACTGGCGCGGCCCAGACCTGACCGGGCTCCAGGCGCCACAGAAAGCGCGGTGCCGTGTCGTTCGCGTCGTGCACAAAGGCGCGCACCAGGGTTCGGTGCATATCGTAGGGATCCGCCAGGTCGCGCCGTGCCTGCGCGCTCTGCGGATCAAGTCGCAGTTGGGTCAGGTACATGGGGTGTGATCTCCAGGATGTCTGTTCGTACGCAGCGCGGGCCGAAGCGCCTTTGCGAGAACGGCGACAAAGGCTGGTCCAGCCGCACGGCGCCCTCTCGAGGATCCTCGATAAGCAGCCGCAGCCTGCCGTCAGATGGCCGCGGGTGATGCTCACTGTGATAGGCGCTCAAGGCCTCGCGCAACGGCTGCAAGACCAGGCCGTCAGGCAACCAGACCGGTGCGGCAGGCGCAAAACTCTTTCGGCCCAATGCCAAGGGCCAGACCGGCGTGCGAAGGGCCTGATGCACTTGGCGGAGCAAGGCCAGATCCTCGCCCTCCAGGCCGATCAAGAAGACGGCATCGGCGAGGTAGTGGCGTGGACTGACCACCGTTCGGTCATGTTCGACCTTGCCCGAGGCGCTCACGACCCCAGTGGCGGTTTGGTAGTCGCGCATGGGCACGCCCTCGCGATCTACCCGGACACCCATTCGCAAGGCCGCCAAGTCGGCAACGGGCTCGGCGCGATCGCGCCCTAGGGCCGCGCACAACAAGCCGATGACGCCAGACTTGGATGGCTCCAATTGCGTATCGCGTTCATCAAATCGGCTGGTGGTGCCCCAGGACTGCATGGGCCCCTGCAAGCGCAGCAGCAGTGTGGCCATGGTGTCAGGCCTGCGATGCGACTGGGGCCAGCAGCACCTGTGCCGCCAAGGCCTGTACCGCCGTCGCCAGGTCCTGCAGCGTGGCGTGCGCCTGGCCTCGCGCCTGGGGCCAATGGCCTGAGAGGTCCAGCGTCAGCCACTGGTCGCGGGCGTCGCCGTAGACGGCTGCCAGCTTGCCTTCGTAGTTGGCCAAGGCCTCGATCGATTGAGCGCTGAGTGAGGTGTCGCGGCGCGGCGCCACCGGCTTCTCAAAGGCATTGGCCAGGTTCATAGGCGCTGCGTGTCGCAGGCACACGCCAAGAAACTCGGGCGGGTTGTGCGCCGCAAAGCTGTTCTGCTTGCCGCTGGGAACGGCGCGTGCCATGGCCAGCGCAAAGGCCTGCACCGCGGACAGAGCGAGTTCTCGGTCCTCCTGCAGGTTGCCCAGCAGCTTGTTCAGGTCCAACACCGCATAGCGGTAGAAGGTGGCGGAGTTGAACTCCACCTGGCCGATCATGCCGGCCCCGGTTTCGTCCTCGTCACCCTTGTCGTCCACGGCGGTGAAATAGTCGAACTCGCGCTCAACGCGGTGGGTGCTGATGGCATGGGCCACTTGGCAGGCGGCGTCCTGGTTGACCTGGGGAAGGTCGGCCAGCATGCGGCCGAACAAGGCCACATCGACGGCTTTTCCGCCGTCCATCAAAGCCTTCACCTTCTTGCCCAAGTCGGCCGGCGCGCCGGCTTTGGCGTCCTTCTTGCTTTTCTTCTCGGTACTGACCACCACGTCGTCCCAGTGCTGGTCAATGAGCGCGGCCAGTGCCGACACCTCGCCTTCGCCCAGGAACAGCAGGTACTCCGTCTTGCCATCGTCCTTGAGCTTCAGGCCAGCACTGGCCAGCACGGATTCGATCTTGGCAGCCGCTTCGTCCGCGGGCCGACCAACCAGCTTGCTCACCAGCAGGTCCTTGAGCTTCTTGGTACGCACGCCGCGGTTCACCGCCGGCAACAGCTCCAGCTCGTGAGAGGCCAGACGCACGGCACGCTTGAAGCATTGGCTGCTGACACGTGCGCGGCGTTGGCCGCCGAACAGCGCGTCCTTTGGAGCGCCGGTGTCGTCACGGTTCAAGTTGGACGGGGCGAAATTCTGGATCAGATGGAATTCAAGGAACAGGCTCATGGCAGATCTCCCTGGTGTGGTGGTCATGGGGCGGTTGTGGGGGTGGTGGTGGCGTCAACAGCGTCGTCGGCCTGCAAGGCACCGTAGAAGGCGCGCGCCCAGCGTCGCTTGACGTCGTCTCGCCAAGCGGGATCGGATCGCTCATCGAGCCATACGGCCAGGTCGGCCAACAGCCCGGCGTGGTCGTAGCCGAGACCATCAACCGACAGCAAGCTGACCGACTGGCGCAGGTGTGGCATGAGGCCGTCGGCGTCGGCCTCCAGCAGCGCCCTGAACCGCAGCTCAAGGCTCGGCCTGTCCTTGTCGCGCAGCAACTTGCCCAGGGCTGCGGGCAGCGATCGATCGTGCACGACCGGATGTGCGGCAAACAAGCCCGCCACGGCATACAACGCCAGCCGCCGAGCGTCGGCCGAGTGCCAGTCGCGGCCCACGAAACGCTCAACGTAGGGGAAGGCCTTGGGGTCGTCGCCTGGGGCAAAGGCCAGGCTGTGGCGCAGTGCTGCCAGTGCGCCGCGATCCTGCTCCTTCAGTCGAAGCAGGTGGTCGATGAAGCGCTGGGCATCGTCTCGTTTCATGTCACTCTCCCTGGGTGATGGTTTCCTTGGCGCGTGCTGTGGCCACTGCCACCGTGTCGGCCGGGAAGGCCGCTGGCAACTGCTGCCGCAGCAGCCGGTACAAGCGGCCGCGGCACTGCGCTTCAGACCGCAGCGCGCGAACCGAATGACCGAGGATCCCCAACTGCCGTTGCCAGGCGAGGTTGGCAGCGTCACGCAGTGCGCCATGCCACAACACATCCGCAGCCTCGGCCTTGTCTTCCGCGATGCAGGCCATCAGCGCCCACAGCTGCCGCTCGGCACCGGCAAAGAAAGTGGATGCCAGCGGCCCGTTGCCCACCATGTCTCGGGCGCGATTGCGGGTGTCCTTGCTGTCCGGATCGGGCAGGGTTCCAGCCACCAGGCCTATTGCCAACTGCCTGAGTTGCCGATGCACCTCATCAGCCAATGCGATGTGGACACGCAACTCCATGGCCCTATCGGGTTCAACCAAGAGGGCCTCAGGCAGCCGGAACTGCTCCACTCGCCAGCGCAATAACTTGGCGTGGTCGCTCGCAACGCCCGCTACAAGCAGGCGCTGATGCCCACGTTGCCGGCTTGGGGTCAGCGCGTGCAGCGCAGCCGCCGACTCCACCACCAATGCGGCACGGAAGGCGACCTTGTCGCCGCCCTGAGGCGAAGGTACCAACGCAGGCAGATCGCGCCACACGGCGCGACCTTCGGTGAACGTCACCCGGACCAGTCCGTTGCTGCCTTCACGAAAGCAGGCCATGGGGTCTGGCTGGTGCTCGTCCTCCCCCAACGCGAGGCCAGCCGCAAACCGCAGCCATTGGACGGCACCGCTGCCATCGCTGGGCTCCAACAGAACCGCTCGGCTTTGCCGTGTGTAGCGGTCATTGGGGCCGGTGGCGAGTACTGGCTCACCCGACAGTTGCCCGATGGCCAACGGCGGACGTTCCCATGCCGGCAGATCAGGCGCAGACCGGCTGGGCAAGGGGGGCCGGTGCAGCGCCAACACCAGCGTCTGCGACAAGGTTGCGCCCACCGGCAGCACTGCCGCGGTGTTGACCAAAGCCCCCGCCTTGTCAGACGCTCGCAGCACCTTGACTAGCCCGCCCGGGATGAACTGCAGAAGGCCCAACAGGTGTCCCAGCGCGGACTGCCAGGAGATGGCGGCGGGTGCGTCGTCCACCGCGTGATCAAACACAACTGGTGTGTTGCCGCTGGCACCGGAAAGGGCAATTTGGGTCCAAGGCTTGCGTTTGTCCCGGGTCTCGTCCGCTGCAGCCAGCGCAGCCACCTGCATGAACGGATGTTCAGGATGGAAGAGCCAGAAGCGTTCGCGCCAATGGTTCAGGTAGTTGCAGATGACGTCTGCCGGCAAACCGGACTGATACCACTGCAGCCGTTCGTTGTCCTTCCAACTGCCGAGTCCGTGCACCAGAGCTCGGTGAGTGATCGCCAGCAAGAGTCGGTACTCCGCTATCAGGCTGGGCGGCGCCGTCTCGGCCAACGCGGTGATCTCGCCACAGCGGCGGAAGACCTCCAGAAGACCCAGCGACTGGACCGAGCCGTCGGCCAGCCGCACTGGCAGCCAGGGCTCATCGAGCAAGTTATACATGGGCGTCATGCCGATTCCTCCAGACTGTCGTGATCTGACGCGGCCTTGCCGTACACCAGGCCGAGTTCAGCGCTGAGTGACAACCTCAGGCCCTCGTCCACTGACCGACCATCACGCAGGCGCAATGGCCGCATATGGCGCAACAGTGCGTGCCCTTCGAATGCCGGTGGCGGTTGCTGTGCCAGGCACCGGCTGACCACGCCCTTGCGACTGACCTTGACCTGCCGGGCATAGAGCGCGTGGGCGGTGGCTGAATCCAGTGGTTTGTCTGGATCGAAGCCGCCATCGCCCGGGTGAACATGCCACCGCCCGCTGTCGCCCACATGAACCGGCACGAGGGTGACGGACTCT
This sequence comes from Burkholderiales bacterium, assembly GCA_017302485.1. Classification (GTDB taxonomy): domain Bacteria; phylum Pseudomonadota; class Gammaproteobacteria; order Burkholderiales; family Burkholderiaceae_C; genus Ideonella. Next base: position 9,855 of record JAFLDI010000027.1, read on the forward strand.
TCGCCCAGGCGAGTGCTGTTGGACAGCCCTTGGCCAAGCTCGTCTGCCTCATGCCCTCGCGGCTTGCCGTCATACGCCGTGTGTGGTGTATCAGCTGGATCGATGACGATGCCAGCGGAGCGCTGGGCCTGGTCCTTGCACTCGTCACAGAACTCGCCGTAGGCCGTGACCTCGATGTAGCTGCGCACATCGGGATCCAGATCGGCGGGCAGGTCGTGGTCGCTGTCGTAGACCGCCTGGACCAGGCGATCGATATCCTGGGGCAGCATCAGGACGGTCTCGCGGCTCAACAGCGCCCAGGTGCGGGCCAGCACGTAGGGCGAGTAGACGAATCCCCAGGCGGTGCCCTTCAGGTCGGGCAGCTTGTGCGGCTCCAGACCCGCGACCCACAGCGTGGCGTGGGTATGCGCAGCCGGGCGTGACTCTCGCTGGTGCCGGTGCAATCGGCCAGCGCGTTGGAGCAGCAGGTCGACCGGGGCCAGGTCGGTCAGCATGAAGTCGAAGTCAATGTCCAGCGACTGCTCGGCCACCTGCGTGGCCACAAGCAGCGCCCGGCGAGGCCGTTGATCGGTTGTGCCGAAACGCTGCAGGACTTGGGATTCGAGGTCTTGCCGCTCATCCGCCGGGAAGCGGGCGTGAAAGAGCAGAAGTTCGACGTCGCTCCAGCCCAGGTCAGCCAGCGCACGCTGCAGGATCACGTACAGGGCCTGAGCGCGAGCCACCGTGTTGACGATCAGGGCGCCGCATCCGCCGTCACTGACCAAGGCCGCCGCGCGCTCCGCCAGCGCAGATAGCTCGGTGGGCACGGCCTTCAACTCGATAGGCGCCAGGCTGCGCGCTGCCACATGCACACCCTGCACCTGGCGCGTGTCGGCCAGCATCAGGCGGGGATAGGGCCTGTCATCCGCAGGCGAGCCGCAACCCCAGGCGCAGAGCAACTGCTCGCGTCGCTTGCGCGGCAGCGTGGCGCTCATCAGAACGACCGAGCACTGTAAGGACTTCAGCCAACGAAGCAGCACATCGATCAAGCCGCTGGTGTAGGTGTCATACGCATGCACCTCGTCCAGCACCACGACGCGGTTGCCCAGCCCCCACAGCCGGACAAAGTGATGCTTGACGTTCAACACGGCGTACAGGGCTTGGTCCACCGTACCAACACCATAGGGCGACAGCAGGGGCCGGCTGCGCTGACCAAACCACGCGTTGGCAGACAGGGTGTCGGCCGGTTCATCACCCACGCCGCGGATCTCGCCCAAACCTCGCAGAGTGGCCAGATCGTCGTTCATGGAGGCGCCGCCATGCACGAGTTGCACATCCAAGGGCCCCGCTGCGAAGCGCGACAAGAAGACCTGTGCCCGCTTGAACAGCGCGTTGCCCGTGGCCTGGGTGGGCAGGGCGACATACAGGCCGCGGTGCTGGTTGGCCGATTGCAGATGCAAGTGGGCCAGGAAGGCCAGCTCGGTCTTGCCTTCGCCCATCGGTGCCTCGACCAACAGCAGGCAGGGGCCCTCGGCACGCTTCAACAGCTCCTCTGCGGCCAACTGCAGCGGCCGGGGAGACACCTGCTCTCGGCCGATGATTCCTGGCAACAGTTGATGAACGCTGCCCGGCGAGTCCAGCAGCGGCCGCCAGGTATGCCAGCCCAGTTGCGGCAAGGCCAGGTCGGCCAGGCGGAGGGCGTCGCGGTGGTAGGCCACCAGGTCGTCCATGCGCTCACCCAGAGGGAACCACAGCGGGTTGGAGGCGATCCAGTCCGCGACGCTGGTCAGGCCGGCCAGCCAGTTCACGATCGGCAGATCGCATTCGGCCACGGCTGGAATCCCCGCGGGCGCCAGGACGCCCCAATATGCCGCCAGCAGCTCATCGCGGGCTTGCTGCCAGGTGGGCGCCGTGCGCCGGTCGGGATGGGCGTCGTTGATCTCGGCGTTGGTGAAGTGGTCGCCGTGGTGGGCGCTGACCGCCCTGGTCACATGCACGCACCATGCCCGCTCGGCGCCTGTGGTCTGTTGCAGCATGTCGGCCAGCAGGGCGGCCGTAGCGCAGGAGTGGCGATCCACACGCATGGCGGCTGCGGGCGCAAAGGCCAAGCCGCAGGCTTCGTCGTGCTCGCGTCCTTCCGGCCACTTGGCCTGAAAACCTGGGATGGCTTTGCCCAGGTCGTGCAGGCCGGCCAGCGCCGCGACCCAACGCGGCAGCGCATCCTCTGCGACACCCAAACTCTGCGCAGCCATCCGCCTCGTGGACCTGGGCTCTCGAACGAGGATGCGCTCGGCTACCGCAGCCACGTCCAGCAGGTGCGCCAGCAAGCCGTGTCCACGGGGCTCGCCGCTCTTGGCCCACAAGGCCCGCGTGATGGGAGACAGCTCACTGAATGTGCTCATGCCTGGACTGTCTCAGTTGCGAGGCTCACCATGTGATCCTGGGGAGCTGATGCGCCCTGTTCATTCATCCAGCCCCATCACCCGCAACCCCTCCCCCAACCGCCTCACCACCTCATCCCGCAGCGCCTGCGGCCCGATCACCTCCACCTCGGGCACATGCCGCAGGATGTCCATGACCAGCTCGCGCGGGTCGGAGAAGGGCAGTGACAGGGTCCAGCGGCCGGTGGCGTCGTGGCAGCCGCGCTGGTCGGGGTGCCAGCGTTCCTTGGCCACCCAGCGCGCGCGGTCGGCGCTGAAGCGCAGGTGGGCCCACTGCACCTGGTGGCCGGCGAAGATGCCGTAGCCGGTGCCCAGTTCGGCGTCCAGGTCGGCCTCGGGCACGTCGATGGCGATGCGGTCCAGCACCATCACCTGCTCCACCGCATCGACGGCGAAGCTGCGCAGCGCCTGGCGCCAGTGGCACCACGCGTCGAGGTACCAGTTGTCGCGGTAGTGCACCAGGCGCTGTGGGGAGACCTCGCGTTCGTCGGCAGCGTCGCGGCTGCGGCCGTGGTATCGGATCACGGCCCGCTTGCGGCGCAGCAGCGCCGAGCCCAATGCCTGGAAGTGAGGCAGCTGCACGCGGCGCGCGCCCACGGTGAGCACGCGGATGCGGTGCCGCGCCTCGGTCTGGGCGGGCACACCGCCATCGAGCAGGCTGGCGAAACGCTGCATCAGCGGCTGGATGTGCGAGCCCAGCATGCCGGCTGGGTCCAGCTGGCTGATCAGGTGCTGCATGGTCAGCAGCGCGTGGATCTCTTCGGCGCTGAGCCAGAAGCCGGGCAGTTCGAACTGGTCGCCAATGACGTGTTGTTGCCGGTCCAGGTACCAGCCGCCACGCTCGTCGCTCCATTCGATCGGCGCGTTCATCCGGTGTCGCAGCGCGTGGATGTCGCGGTTGATGGTGGCGCGTGACACCTCAAGCAGCGCCTGCAGCTGCGCGGGCGTGACGCAGCGCCCGGCATCCAGCAGATGCCGAATCTTGTACAGCCGCTCGTGCTGACCCATCGCCCTGTTCCCCCTGGCGCTCTTTTGGTGCATCTTAGCCACCGCGGGTGGAATGGACAAAGCCTTCCAATGGGCTGCTGGAGAGGGCATGCACAGGTCACGCCGACGTCACACCAGCTCAAGACACTGGCGCGGCCCTTCCCCACCGGAGCCCTAGATGCCTTCCTATCGCTTCTCAACATGGGCCGGCACTGCGCTGGCTTGCGCCACGCTCAGCCTGTCGGCCCTGGCGGCCACGCCGCCGACCAAGGTACAGGCCGTGACCAATGTCCAGCTCGGCGTGCGGCCGATGTATCTGGTCGACCAGATGGCCAATGGCCCGCTCAAGCGCCGGCTGCAGGCCTGCGAGAACCTGCCTGCGACCAAGAGCAGCTTCTCCATCGGCCACCGCGGCGCGGCGCTGCAGTTCCCCGAGCACACGCGCGAGTCCTACATTGCCGCGGCGCGACAGGGCGCCGGCATTGTCGAGTGCGACGTGACCTTCACCAGCGATGAAGAACTGGTCTGCCGCCACGCGCAGTGCGACCTGCACACCACCACCAATGTGCTGGCCATCCCCGAGCTGGCGGCCAAGTGCTCGGTGCCCTTCAGCCCGGCCGATCCGGCCACCGGCAAGCCGGCCTCGGCCAAGTGCTGTGCGAGCGACTTCACCCTCAGCGAGTTCCGTCGCCTGGTGGGCAAGATGGACGGCGCCAACCCGAACGCCAAGACCGTGGCCGATTATCTGAAGGGCACGCCGTCGTTCCGCACCGATGCCTACAGCGCCACCGGCACCCTGATGACCCACCGCGAGAGCATCGAGCTGTTCAAGCAGCTGGGCGTGGGCATGACGCCTGAGCTGAAGGCGCCGGAAGTGCCCATGCCCTACAAGGGCACCTTCACCCAGGCCATGTACGCCCAGAAGATGATCGACGAGTACAAGGCCGCCGGTGTCTCGCCCAGGAAGGTCTGGCCCCAGTCCTTCAGCCTGGACGATGTGCTGTACTGGGTGCAGAACGAACCCAGCTTCGGCAAGCAGGGCGTGTACCTGGTGCCGGTCGATGTGCCGGCGCAGATCCCGGCGGCCCAGGCCCAGCTGCCGATGATCGCCGCGCAGGGCGTGAAGATCATGGCCCCGCCGATGTGGGCGCTGCTGGCGCTGGACGGCAAGAACCGCATGGTGCCCTCGGACTATGCCCGCGCCATCCGCGCCAACGGCATGGACATCATCAGCTGGACGCTGGAGCGCTCGGGCACGCTGACCGATGGCGGCGGCTACTACTTCCAGTCGGTGACGCCGGCCGTCAAGGGCCCGGGCGACTACACCGCGCTGGACGTGCTGGCCAATGACGTGGGCATCCTGGGCATGTTCTCGGACTGGCCGGCCACCGTCACCTACTACGCCAACTGCACCGGGCGCTGACGCGCCGGGCGGCTGCGGCCGCCCGCCGTCACCCCTGAGCCAGGCCCTGCCACAGCGATGCGGCAGGGCCTCTTCCATGGGTACTGGCTTCAGGCTGCCGGAATACGTCGCCGAGGTGCCCCTTGCGCGCACCGAGTTCCGCCGCCAGAGCGACGGCGCACTGCTGTTCATCTGCGCGACGCACAGCGGCCGGACAAGCTGAGCGTCACCACGGAACGAGAACAGGCCGCTGGTCTGCGGCCTGTCGAGGACGGGGGCGGGGCGGCTTACTTGGCCAGCGCCGCTTCCATCTTCTGCTTGGTGGCGGTCAGCTCGGCCGGCAGGTGGTAGGCCAGCGTGGTGAACAGCTCCTCGTGCAGCTTCAGCTCGGCCTGCCAGGCGGTGGGGTCGGCGTCGATGATGCTGTTGAACTGGTCCTTGCTGAAGTCCAGGCCGGTCCAGTCGAGGTCTTCGTAGCGCGGGCTGATGCCGAAGAAGTGGCCCTCGCCCTGGCCCGTGCCTTCGACGCGCTCGATCATCCACTTCAGCACGCGGGCGTTGTCGCCGTAGCCCGGCCAGACGAACTTGCCGTCGGCGCCCTTGCGGAACCAGTTGACGCAGAAGATCTTGGGCAGGTTGCTGCCCTGGCCCTGCAGCTTGTGCTCCATGTCCAGCCAGTGCTGGAAGTAGTCGGCCATGTTGTAGCCGCAGAAGGGCAGCATGGCGAACGGGTCGCGGCGCACCACGCCCTGCGCGCCGAAGGCGGCGGCGGTGGTTTCGGAGCCCATGGTGGCGGCCATGTAGACGCCTTCCATCCAGTTGCGGGCCTCGGTCACCAGCGGCACGGTGGTGCTGCGGCGGCCGCCGAAGATGAAGGCGTCGATGGCCACGCCCTTGGCGTCGTCCCAGGCCGGGTCCAGCGCGGGGTTGTTGGTGGCGGCCACGGTGAAGCGGGCGTTGGGGTGGGCGGCCTTGGCGCCGGTTTCCTTGGCGATCTGCGGCGTCCAGTCCTTGCCTTGCCAGTCGATGGCGTGGGCCGGCGGCTCGCCGTCCATGCCTTCCCACCACACATCACCGTCGTCGGTCAGCGCGACGTTGGTGAAGATGACGTCCTGCTTCAGCGAATCCATGCAGTTCGGGTTCGTCTTGAAGTTGGTGCCCGGGGCGACGCCGAAGTAGCCGGCTTCCGGGTTGATGGCGTAGAGCTTGCCGTCGGCACCCGGCTTGATCCAGGCGATGTCGTCACCGATGGTGGTGACCTTCCAGCCGCCCAGCGCGGCCGGCGGGATCAGCATGGCGAAGTTGGTCTTGCCGCAGGCGCTGGGGAAGGCGGCGGCGACGTGGTACTTCTTGCCGGCCGGGTTGGTCACACCCAGGATCAGCATGTGCTCGGCCAGCCAGCCCTGCTGGCGGCCCATGGTGCTGGCGATGCGCAGCGCAAAGCACTTCTTGCCCAGCAGCGCGTTGCCGCCGTAGCCCGAGCCGTAGGACCAGATTTCCTGGGTCTCGGGGTAATGGACGATGTACTTGACGGTGGGGTTGCAGGGCCAGGCGGTGGTGTCCTGGGCGCCCTCGGCCAGCGGTGCGCCGACGGTGTGCACGCAGGGCACGAAGTCGCCATCGGTGCCCAGCAGGTCGATCACGGCCTTGCCCATGCGGGTCATCAGCTTCATGTTCACGGCCACGTAGGCCGAGTCCGACAGCTCCACACCGATGTGGGCGATCGGCGAGCCCAGCGGGCCCATGCTGAAGGGGATGACGTACAGGGTGCGGCCCTTCATGCAGCCCTTGAACAGCGCCTTGTCACCGGTCTGCAGCAGGCTGCGCATCTCGGCCGGGTCCATCCAGTTGTTGGTGGGGCCGGCGTCTTCCTTCTTCTGCGAGCAGATGTAGGTGCGGTCTTCCACGCGGGCCACGTCGGACGGGTCGGTCACGGCCAGGTAGCTGCCGGGGCGCTTGGGCAGCTTCTTGAAGGTGCCGGCGTCCACCAGTTGCTGGCACAGGCGGTCGTACTCGTCCTGGCTGCCGTCGCACCAGTAGACATCGGCGGCCTCGGTCAGGGCGGCGATCTGGCCCACCCATTCGATCAGGCGGGCGTTCTTCACATAGGCCGGCGCTTTGGCGCGCAGCTCGGGCGTCAGGGGACGGTTCATCGGGGGCTCCAAGGTTGAAAAGACAAAAAAGGCATTGGGCGAGCCCCCTGGCAGCGCATCCGTGGGTGCCGCCACCTGGAAGCTCGCCCAATGCCTGGCCCCGTCTCCGCAGGGCGGATGCAGGCCCCCGAACCTGGTACCGACGGGTTACATCGGTCCGGCGCGGCGGATCCCGCGCCAACCGGGGATGCCCGGGCACAGGGTCGTCTTTTGAGTGTAACGATGCGGTAATTTCAGGGGAATGGGCATCCATGCACATCTTGCATAACCGGATGCCGAGGACGCAAGACACCCCGCCGGGTGTGATCTCTGCACACCTGCAAATGGGGGAGCTGGCTCAGTCGCCCAGGTCGACGCGGATGGCCAGCGGCAGATCGGCCACGGCGGGCGGAAGCGCGTAGTCGGCCACCACCCAGGCGCTGCGCGGGCTGTCGGCGGCTTCGGCCAGCAGCTCGTCGACCAGGCGGCAGGAGCGTGCGTCCAGCGCCGCCCAGGGCTGGTCCAGGAGCACCAGGTCGGCGCCGCTGGCGGCCGCGCCCAGCAGGCCCAGCTTGCGGCGGCTGCCGCGCGACAGCATGTACAGCGGCTTGGGCAGGTGCTGGGCCAGGTCCAGGGCGTCGGCGATGGCGGTGGCGGCAGCCTCGCTCCAGCCCGGTTGTGACCGTCGGCGCGCAGCCAGCCAGTCGGCGGCCACCACCGGGTCATCGGCCGGATCATCGGTGGGCGCATACCAGACGGCACCGTGGTGGCGCTCGATCTGGCCGGTTGCGGGTGAGCACTCACCTGCCAGCAAACGCAGCAGCAGCGTCTTGCCGCGGCCCTCACCGCCGGTGATGGCGCTCAGGCCGGGGCGCAGGTCGGCGCTCAGGGCCTGCAGCGGGCCCAGGCCCGCGTTGAGCAGTTGCAGCAGAACCGTCATGGGCCAGATTGTGGCCGCTGCCGCGGGCTCAGCGGCTGGCCAGAGCGCCCACCACCGCCAGAACCGCCTCGTCCTGCGCCCGCGTGGCCCGGCTGCCGCGCTGCGGACCCTCGTAGTAGACCGCCACCACACGCGGCGCGCGGCCGCCCGGTGGCCAGAGGATGCCGACATCGTTGATGCGGTC
>JAFLDI010000270.1 GCA_017302485.1 Burkholderiales bacterium
CGGTGGTCGCGGTATCACTCTGACAGATATGGTACACCGCCGTGCCGCGGCCCGAGGCCATGGCCGCCGAGATCGAGCGCCGACTGGGGCTGCATGCCGCCGGCAGCATGCTGCCCTTTGCTGTGCTGGATGCGCAGGGCGTGCCGGTGGGCATGACCACCTACATGAACATCGACCGCGTGCACCGCCGGGTCGAGATCGGCAGCACCTGGTACGCGCAGCGGGTGCAGCGCACCGCGCTGAACACCGAGTGCAAGCGGATGCTGCTGACCCACGCCTTCGACACGCTGGACTGCATCGCGGTGGAGTTCCGCACCCACCGCCTGAACACCCAGAGCCGCCGCGCGATCGAGCGCCTGGGCGCCCAGCTCGACGGCATCCTGCGTGCCCACCAGCGCACCGCCGACGGCCACCTGCGCGACACCGCCGTCTACAGCATCACCGCGGCCGAGTGGCCGACCATCCGCCGCCACCTGGACCACCAGCTGAGCCGCCCCCGTTGAGGAGACCCGCCCCATGGCCCGCCACAAGCCTTTCACGATCGACGATCTCTGGCGCCTGGCGCGCATCGGTGCGCCCAGCCTGTCGCCCGACGGCGCCCAGGCCGTGGCCGCGGTCACCCGGCCCGACATGGCGGCCAACCGCAGCAACGCCTCGCTGTGGCTGTTCTCCACGCTGGGCGGCCGTCCTCGCGAGCTCACCCGCTGCGGCGACAAGGACGGCGCGCCGCGCTTCTCGCCGCAGGGCGACCTGGTGGGCTTCATCAGCCGCCGCGAGCAGCAGGGCGAGAAGGACAGCGAGCCGCAGTTCTACGTCATCCCGTCCGATGGCGGCGAGGCGCGCCGGGTGGGCCAGGTGGCCACCGGGGTGGGCGGCTTCAAGTGGTTCCCGGACGGGCGGCGCATCGCGTTCGTCTCGTGGGTGCGGCCGGGACTGAAGGGCGCAGCGGCCCAGGCCAAGGCGCACCAGGCCTTCACCGAGCGCAAGGAGACCGGCATCGACAGCGACGCCGAGATCCTGCGCTTCTGGGACCACATGATTCCGATGGACCGGGTGCCGCACCTGCTGGTGCTGGACCTGGACAGCGGCCGCACCACCGACCTGTTCGAGGGCACCGACTACGAGCTCACCCGATTCGAGCCCGACGAGCAGTGCTTCGACATCTCGCCCGATGGTCAGCGCATCGCCTTCTCCTGGGACCCGGACCCGGCCAAGCGCACCGACAGCCGGCCCGCCATCGTCGAGCTGCGCCTGCGCGGCCGCCGCTTCGAGGTGCTGGCACGCGACGCCGAATGGGGCTTCACCACCCCGGCCTACGCCCCCGACGGCGAGGCGCTGGCCTTCCGCGCCTGTCATCGCGGACAGAAGCACACCATGCCGCAGCAGCTGGGCCTGTGGCGGCGCGAGGACGCCGCCTGGGAAGTGCCCAGCGCCACCTGGGACCACGAGGTGCAGGCCCCGCTGCACTGGGAGGACGACGGCCAGGCCCTGCTGTTCACCGCCGAGCAGCGCGGTCGCCAGCACCTGTGGCGCTTCGACCTGCCCGACCGCCGGGCCGAGCTGGTGGTGCAAGGCGGCTGGGTGCTGGGCTTCGACAAGGCCGCCGGCACCCTGGTCACACTGTCCGACACGGCCGACCATCCAGCCCGTCTGAATGCCCACCTGCCCGGTGAACTCCCGCGGCGCATGGAGCACCTCAACGACCGCGCACTGGCCGCCTTCGAACTGGGCCGCACTGAAGAAGTCTGGATCACCGGCGCGCTGGGCGATGCGGTGCAGGTCTGGCTGCACTACCCGCCGGGCTTCGACCCGAAGAAGAAGCACCCGGTGCTGCACACCATCCACGGTGGCCCGCACACCGCGCCCGGCGACAACTGGCATTGGCGCTGGAACAACAAGGTCTTCGCCGCCCAGGGCTATGTGGTGGCCAGCGTCAACTACCACGGCTCCAGCAGCTTCGGCCATGCCTTCAAGGACTCGATCTCGCACCGCTGGGGCGAACTGGAGCTGAAGGACATCGAGGCCGCCACCGACTGGCTGCTGGCCAAGCGCTGGGTCGACAAGCGCCGCGTCTTCGCCAGCGGCGGCAGCTATGGCGGCTACATGGTGGCCTGGATGAACGGCCACTGCGCGCCGGGCCGCTACGCCGCCTACATCTGCCATGCCGGCTGCTACGACTGGACGGCCATGTTCGCCGACGACTGCTGGCCCTGGACCGGCGACGAGATGGGCGCCTGGTACTGGGAGGATCCGGCGAAGATCGCCTCGCAGAGCCCGCACGCCTTTGCCGGCGCCTTCAGCACCCCGACGCTGGTGGTGCATGGCGCGCTGGACTACCGCGTGCCCGACGCCCAGGGCTTCGCCTACTACAACACGCTGAAGGCGCGCGGCGTGCCGGCCCGGATGCTGTGGTTCCCGGACGAGAACCACTGGATCCTCAAGCCGCGCAACAGCCGGCAGTGGCACCAGGCCTTCTTCGACTGGCTGAAGCGCCACGACCGCGTGAAGGCGTGATCGGGCTCAGGCCGGCGCCAGGCTGGCCGGTCGGCGGTCGATCTGCACGCGGTTGCCACCGCCGGACTTGGCCGAACTGAGCGCTTCGTCGGCGCGCAGTTGCAGCGCCGAAAAGGACAGTTGCAGCGCCAGATCGGCCGGCTGCACCGCGACACCCACGCTGATCGTCAGCGGCACCCGCTCACCACCCACCCGAAGGTTCAGGCAGGCCACTGCCTGGCGCAGCCGCTCGGCGGCTTCGGTGGCACCGTCGGCATCGGTGTCGGAGAGCAGTACACCGAATTGATCGGCGCCCAGGCGGGCCACCACGTCGGTGGCCCGGGCGGTGTCCTCCAGGCAGCGTGCCAGTTGCTGCAGCAGCTCATCACCCTGGGCATTGCCGTAGCGCTGGTTGAGGTGGCGAAAGCCATCGATGTCGATCACCGCCATCGCGGTGGCGCAGGGGTGGCGCTGCATGCGCACGCGCTCGGCCTGCAGCGCCAGCATCCAGGCGCGGCGGTTGAGCAGACGGGTCAGCGGATCCTGGCTGGCCACCTCGCGCAGGCGACGCACCAGGCGCATGATCACCAGGTAGAGCAGCATCAGCTGAGTCGTGCTGAACACCATCAGCGCGGTCAGCAGCAGACCGGTGCCGGCCGAGCTGGGTTGCGACAGGTCCAGCAGCGGCGACTGCGGTGGCACCACCAGGGCCGAGGCCGCCCGGCCCATCAGCGCGGCGCCCAGCACCAGCATCGGCAGGCTGATCGCCAGCGCCGCACCCCAGCTGTGCTCACGGTTGAGGCCACGCACCAGCTCCAGCCCACCTCGCAGCAGCACCCAGCCGATGGCCGAAGACAGGGTCAGGGCACGCACCCATTGCTCGCCCGGCTCCATGCCGATCAACAGCATCGCCAGCACCGACACGCCCAGCAGCAGCGCCTGCTCCAGGTCGGCCGTGTCGGTGCGCAGGAACAGCGCATTGCCCCGACGCAGCAGCATGCAGCCCACCAGCACCAGCAGATTGCGAATCGGCAGACTCACCTCTGGCGGCACCTCCACGCCCGGCATGAACAGCACCGATCCCAGGCCGACGCACAGGCACAGACCCATCCAGTGCAGCGCCGCGGCGCGCGACAAACCCAGCGTGGCCGCCCCCACCCACCAGCCGACGCCACACAGCGCCGCCTGAACGGCCAGGACAGCCAGCAAGGTGTTGTTGACGTTGGTCACAGCAGCGTGCCCGGACTTTTCTGCAGCATGGTGTGCCTGCATTATGGGCACAAGGCCCCGCTGCCGTCGCCCCCTGCCGTGTCCGGCGAGCTGGGATTCGGCACAATCCCCCCCAGCCACCGTCGTGGCAGCCCGACACCATGCTGATCGACTTCTTCTACACGCTGCGTTCCGCCAAGCTGCCGGTGTCGGTCAAGGAGTACCTGACGCTGCTCGAGGCGCTCAAGGCCGGTGTCATCGGCCCGTCGGTGAACGACTTCTACTACCTGTCGCGCACCACGCTGGTGAAGGACGAGGCGCACTACGACAAGTTCGACCGAGCCTTCGGTGCCTACTTCAAGGGCGTCGAGATGCTGACCGACTTCGGCAAGGAGATCCCGCTGGAGTGGTTGCGCAAGGTGCTCGAGAACGAGCTGACGCCCGAGCAGAAGGCCGCCATCGAGAAGATGGGCTGGGACGAGCTGATGGAGACGCTGAAGAAGCGCCTCGAGGAACAGCAGGGCCGGCACGAGGGCGGCAGCAAGTGGATCGGCACCGGCGGCACCAGTCCTTTCGGCCATGGCGGCTACAACCCGCAGGGCATCCGCATCGGCGGCCCGGGCAAGAACCGCAGCGCGGTCAAGGTGTGGGACCAGCGCGCCTACGCCGACTACGACGACAGCAAGGAGCTGGGCACGCGCAACATCAAGGTGGCCTTGCGCCGCCTGCGCCGTTTCGCCCGCGAGGGTTCCGAGCTGGAGCTGGATCTGGACGACACCATCCACTCCACCGCCGCCAATGCCGGCCTGCTGGACATCAAGATGGTGCCCGAGCGCCACAACAAGGTGAAGGTGCTGCTGCTGATGGACGTGGGCGGCACCATGGACGAGCACATCCACCGCGTGGAAGAGCTCTTCAGCGCCACCAAGAGCGAGTTCAAGCACCTGGAGTTCTATTACTTCCACAACTGCGTCTACGACTTCATGTGGAAGAACAACCGCCGCCGCTTCAGCGAGAAGTTCCCCACCTGGGACGTCATCCGCAAGTACAACAAGGACTACAAGCTGGTCTTCGTGGGCGACGCCACCATGAGCCCCTACGAGATCCTGCAGCCCGGCGGCAGCGTCGAATACAACAACGAGGAGCCGGGCGCCGAATGGCTGCAGCGGCTCACGCACGCCTTTCCCAAGTACGCCTGGATCAACCCCGAGCCGCAGGGCGTTTGGCAGTACCGCCAGAGCATCTCCATCGTCCAGCAGCTGATGAACCAGCGCATGTTCCCGCTGACGCTGGCCGGGCTCGAAGGTGCGATGCGGCTGCTGAGCAAATGAGCCTGCGGGCGGCGCGGCGGGCCGCGCTGCTG
>JAFLDI010000271.1 GCA_017302485.1 Burkholderiales bacterium
CGCCGCCCGGGTTGTTGATGCCGCCGTCGTCTGCACCGCCCCCACCGCCGCCGCCGCAGGCACCGAGTGCCGCAGCCACCAGGCTCAGCGCCAGGCGGACGCCGGGGCGTTTGGGGCATGGGTTCGCCGGTTGGCGCTTGGCCACGGCGGTCGCAAGGCGTGTGTTCATGCTGGGCTGCTCCCTCGTTGTCGTCCTCGTCGCTGCCGCCCTGGCGGTGTTGACGATGCCTGGCACTCTAGGCAGGTCGGTGCGCGCCGTCCTCCTCAGTGCTGTGGATCCATCATCGAGTGGGCTGAGCGCCGTCAAGGCGGCGCAAGCCGGACCCCCTAGCATGCCGCGCCATGCTTGAACGCCTCGTCTACCGATCCACCGCCCGTCATGACGTGGGCACGCTGGCGCTGTTCCAGTTGCTGACCGCCGCGCAGCAACGCAATGAGCAGTTGCAGATCACCGGCCACCTGCTCTATCTGGACGGCCAGTTCACCCAATGCATCGAGGGCCCGCCCGACAGCATCGAACAACTGTGGCAGGGCCTGCTGCGCGACGAGCGGCACCATCAGATCGAGCTGCTGGCCCGTGGCCCGACCGAGTCGCGGCGCTTCAGCGAATGGAGCATGGCCTTCTCCACCTACGCCAGCTTCTACGTTCACGGCCTCAGGGGCTTCTTCCCGGTGGACGACAGCGGCCAATCGCCGCTGGTGCCGCTGTGCAGCGCGGCAGCGAGCCGGGGCTGAGCGCGCTCAGTCCGCGGACATTGGCGCGAAGCTGAACACCGTGGGCGACTCGGTGTCGACGCTGATGCGCACCGCGCGGATCTCGGGCGCCCCGTAGACCTGCAGGCGCGTCAGCTTGGAACCCTGGACCGGCTTGTCCTCGCCCTCGACGGCCAGAAAGGGCCGGTCGATCATGAACTCGTGGTCATCGCCGTGGACCAGCAGCACTGGCTTGTCAAAGCGCGCCGCGCCCTCCTGGATGGCCTGAGCCACCAGTGCGTACGGCCCGGCGCGGCCGGCCAGCACCGCCCGCCCCCGGGTCTTTCCCCGCGGCGGTGCGTGCTCGAAGAAGGAGGCGTGCATGGCCAAGACCAGGGCCGGCGCATTGCTGCGCTCGGCCAGCTCGAAGCTGCCTTGAATCCAGTCGACATTGGCCTGGTTGCGGCTCACGGCCTCCGCGGCGGCCTGGGGATCCGACACCGACAAGCCGTTCATGGACCCGACCACATGCACCGTGGCAAACACCACGCCGGCCTGGCGCCAGCGCGCGTTCTCCACGGTCTGCCGGTGCTGCGCCGAGACCGCCGGTTGGCGCTCCAGCACCAGCGTGCGCTGGCCCAGGCTGCGAGGCGTGCTGAAGTACAGCTGGCGGATGCGCGCCAGGCTCTCCAGGGCCCAGCGGCCCGGGCGCGTTGCCCGGCTACCCACCTGGCGAAACCCGGCCAGCAAGGCCTCATCGCCGCTCTGGGCCTGTCGTGCCTCCAGGCGCTCCCACGCTGCCAGCACCGCCGGATCGACGCAGTCGGTCCACTCGTTGTCGCCCGGCGTGTAGATCACCGGATGATCGAACCGGCCGAAGCCGTCGAGGATGCGGCGGTGGTCGGGCTCCTGGCAGTCCGAGCCGCCCCAGACATCGCCCACATGAATGGAGAAAGCCGGGCGGGCCTGGTTGATCTGCTCGATCAGCCGCGCGTAGACCGGCTCGTCCTTCGCGCCGTTGTAGGCGGTGTCGCCCAGGGCCACGAAGTCGAAGCGCTCGGCCCGCGCCCCACTGAGGCTGGCGGCCCACAGAGCCAGCACGACCACTGCGCTGCGCACGACACCCTGCACCCTCGTCATCGTTGACTCCCCACGATGGCGCCGAGTATAGGCAGCCGCTGCCGAACCGCCGGGGCGTCTCCATAATGTGTGGCCATGAGCATGGACCCGACGCGCAGCGCCAGCACGCCCGCCGATGGCGACGCTGCGGCGTGGCTGGCACAGGCGCGCCATCTGCGCCATGCCGAGCCGAGTGCCGCCCTCGAACGGGTCCAGGTCGCCCTCGCCGCAGCGCAGCAGCAGCACGACGAGCCCACCCAGGCCGCCTGTCAGTTGCTGTGCGCCGAGCTGCATCATGACCTCTCCAACTACCCGCGCTCCAGCCAGGCGGCCGAGCTGGCGCTGGCCTTGTTCGAGCGCCTGGACGACGCCACCGGCTGCTTCGACGCCGAACGCGCGCTCGGCCGCAATGGCGAGAAGCTGGGGGACGACGCCCAGGCTCTGCGCCACCTCGACAAGGCGCTGGCCATTGCGCGGCGACAGGACGACCCTCGCCGCGCAGGACTTGCGCTGCTGAGCATGGGGCACGTGCAGCACAACGCTGGCGACTTCGTCGGCGCCGTCGAGCGCTGCCGGCAGGCCCTGGAACTGGCACAGGGCGGCGACGATGCCGACCTGGCAGCCAAGGCCGAGGCCGGTCTGGCCAACGCCTTCGCGCGCCTGGGCGAGTACGCCCGGGCACTGACCCACCACCAGCGCTGCCTGGTGCAGTTTGACGAGCCGAGCTTTCCGCGCGAGCGCAGCTACATCCTCAACAACATCGCCAACGTGCACCAGGCGCTGGGGGACCACGCCAGTGCGATCGACTTCCACCACCAGAGCCTGCGCCTGAAGCAGCGCCTGCAGGACCGCTGGGGCGAGGGCACCTCGCTGCAGGGCCTGGGCGAATGCGCGCTGGCGCTGGGGCACTTCGACCAGGCCCAGGCCCACTTCGAGGCCAGCCTGAACCTGGCGCGGTCGATCGGCGACAGCGAGGGTGAGTGCGAGTTGCGACAGAGCCTGGGCGACCTGGCGGTGCGCCGCGGACGGCTGGACGAGGCGCTGGCCGAGTACGCCTCCGGCCTGCAGCTCAGCCAGCGCCTGAACCGGCGCTACAACGAGACCACCTTGCTGCTGCGCCTAGGCCAGCTGCATCGCCAGCGGTCCGATGGCGGACAGGCACGCGACTGCCTGGCGCGGGCCTTGCAGCGCTCCGAGGATCTGCAGCTGCGGCGCGAGCGCCAGCGCATCCATGAAGAGCTTGCCGGCCTGCTCGAGGACGAGCAGGCGCCCGCACTGGCGCTGCAGCACCTGAGACAGGCCTACCGGCTGCAGCGCGAGATCTTCACCGAGGACCTCGACACCCGCCTGCGCCACCTGAAGCTGCACCTCGAGCTGGAACAGGCTGAGCACGACCGGGCCCAGGATCGGCGGCGACAACAGGAACTGGCCAGCATGAACGAGGCCCTGGCCCGCAGCAATGCCGAGCTGGCGCAGGCCGCCGCACAGCAGGAGCGGCTGCTGAAGGCGCTGGAGCGACAGAAGCGGCTGCTGCAGCGGCAAAGCACGCAGGATGCGCTGACCGGCCTGCCGAACCGGCGGCTGTTCGACCAGGAGCTGCTGCGCGCGCTGCGCCACAGCCGGCGCATCGGCCACCCGCTGAGCGTGGTGCTGTGCGACATCGACGACTTCAAGTCGATCAACGACCGTTTCTCGCACCAGACCGGCGACGCCGTGCTGCATGCGATCGGTCGCCTGTTGGTGCGCCACAGCCGCAAGACTGACCTGCTGGCCCGCCACGGTGGCGAGGAGTTCGCGCTGCTTCTGAACGGCACGCCGGGTGAGCAGGCGCTGGGCGTGTGCGAGAAGATCCGCCAGGCGATCGCCAGCCACCCCTGGCAGACCCTGCAGACGGGCCTGGCGGTCACGCTGAGCATGGGCATCGCCGACGCCCCCGCCACCGACAGCCCCGAGGCGCTGATGGCGCTGGCCGACCAGCGGCTTTACGCCGCCAAGCACCGCGGCAAGAACCAGGTGGTCTGGCGCGACTGAGCGCTCGGCCAGCGTCAGGACGCCAGCCGGACCGCGGCTGATGCGTTCGTGTCGGCGGCGTTCGCTGCGCTGGCGGCGCCCGTCGCGTTGGCCAGGTGGTGAATGGTCTGGACCAGGTTGTCGATGTTCCAGGGCTTGGGCACGCAGGCCCTGACCATGCCGGGATCGGCGCCCTCGTCGCCCGAGATCAGCACCACCGGGATGCCGGCCAGCGCGGGATCGGCGCACATCGCCGACATCAGGCTGCGCCCGTCGCCATCGGGCAGGTGGCTGTCGAGCAGGATCACCGCAGGCCGTGTCAAGCGCACCTGCTCCAACGCACCCGCCAGCCGGTCGCGCAGCACCAGGTGCCAGTAGGTGTGGCGCAGCGCCAGCTGGCGCAGGATGGCGCAGGCCACCGGGTCGTCTTCGACGGCCAGGATGACCAGGCGCCCCGCGGGTTCCTGCGCCCTCGGGGCTGGCACCCTTGCGCCCATGCTGGCACGGCGCAGGCACAGCGTGAAGCGCGAGCCCACGCCCTCGATGGAGTCCACCTCGATGCGCCCGCCCATGCGCAGCGCCAGTTGCTGGCTCAGGTACAGGCCGATGCCGCTGCCCTCGATCGCACTGTGCTCGCGCCCCAGGCGGTTGAAGGCCTGGAACAGGCCCGCCTGCTGTTCGGCCGACAGGCCCAGGCCGTCGTCCTCGACCTGCACGCGCACGGTGTCCGCCTCGGCCACCACCCGCAGCCGCACCTGGCCGCCTGCCGGCGAGTACTTGACGGCGTTGGACAGCAGATTGACCAGCACCTGGCGGATGCGGCGCGCGTCGCCGTGGACCTCCAGGGCATCGTCGCCGGCGTCGATCTGCCAGTCCATCGGTGAGCCGCCATGGCCGGCCACGTCGACGGCGGCCAGCACCACCGGACGCAGCGGCAGCGGCGCGTCGCGCACCTCGATGTGGCCGACCGAGCTGTCGGACACCACCATCAGGTCATCCAGCATGTCGCTCAGGTGGGTGCCGGCATGACGCAACTGGTCGACCCAGCGCTCGATGTCGTCGCGGCGCCCCGGGCCAGGATCGTGCATCAGCTGCGCGGTGCCGAGGATGGCGTTGAGCGGCGCCTTCAGCTCGTGGCGCGCACGGCGCAGGAAGTCCTGCATGGCCTGGCGCGCCCCCTCGGCCAGCAGCCGGGC
>JAFLDI010000272.1 GCA_017302485.1 Burkholderiales bacterium
TTCGACAATGCCCAGCGCCTGCAGAACCTGGGCGTGGCGCGCTGGCTGCGCAAGCACCAGCCGGCGTCGGCGCTGGCCCAGGCTCTGTCCGGGCTGCTGGCTGATCCGCGTGCGGCTCAGGCCTGTGCCGAGTGGCGGGAGCGGCTGCGGCCAGCGCCGGATGCGCTGGCGCGGGCGGCAGATGCCGTGCAGTCTCTGGCAGACTGAGGGCGGCTGCCCTTCAGGACCGCGAGGCGGTGGCCGATATGGTCGCACGATGGACCCAGACACCGCCCTGCCCGCCGAGTTGCTGCCTGTGGCCACCGAGGCCTTGGCGCGCCACGGCGGACTGGTGGCGATCTTCGATCCCGAGGACCGGCTGCACTGGGCCAATGCGGCCTTCCGCCTGTCGCTGGACGTTCCCGACATCCCCCGCATCAGCTGGGCCGAGCTGATGCGCCATTGCCATGCAGTGGGCCGCGGCGCCGCCATCGACGCCGAGGACTTCGAGCATTGGCTGGCCTCGGCCGCGTCACGCCGTGGCAAGCGGCCCTACCGCCAGTTCGAGGCCGACCTGCGCGATGGCCGCTGGATCCTGATGACTGAAACCATGGACCACCGCGGCTGGATGCTGTGCATCGGCGTTGATGTCACGGACCTCGGCAACGACCACCGCCACCTGCGGGTGGAGCGCGACCTGGCGTTGCGGGCCAGCCAGGTCGATCCGCTGACCGGCATTGCCAACCGCGGCGCCGTGCTGCAGCGTCTGGCCGAAGCGCTGCACCGGCGCCAGCCGCCGGCGGTGGCCCTGATCGACCTGGACCACTTCAAGCAGATCAACGACCAGCACGGCCATGCCGCCGGCGACCAGGTGCTGCGCGACTTTGCCGAGCGCCTGCAGCACGCGCTGCGGCGCTCGGACGCCTGCGGCCGCGTGGGTGGCGAGGAGTTCCTGGTCGTGCTGGATGGTCTGACGATCACCGACGCCCAGGAGGTCATGCAGCGCCTGCTGCTGACCGTGCGCGGTGGGCGGGCGCTGCCGGCGCTGCCCGGCTTCGTCTACACCGCCAGCATTGGCCTGGTGCATGCGCGGCCCGGTGAGCGGCCCGAGGACGTGATGGCCCGCGCCGACCTGGCGCTGTATGCCGCCAAGCGCGGCGGCCGCGACACCTGCGTGGCACTGCCCTGACCGAAGGCTTCAGGGCGCCGGCACCGTCGGCGCAAACTTCGCCCGCCGGGTGGCGAAGAAGGCCTTGACGTTGCGCACATTGGCATCCTGGGTGAACAGGCGCTGGGTCAGCGCCAGGTAGCCCGGCATGTCGGCGGCCCAGACGACCAGCAGGAAGTCGGGGCCGGGCGACACGCGCCAGCACTGCTGCACGCGCGGCTCGGCCACGGCACGCGCTTCAAAGGCGGCGAGGTGCTCGGCACCCTGGCGGTCCAGCGTCACCTCGCACAACGCGGTCAGGCCGCGGCCGGCAAAGGCGGGGGTGAGCAGCGCGGTGACCCGCTCGATCACGCCGGACTCGCGCAGGCGCTTGGTGCGCCGCAGCGCCGTGGCCGGCGAGACATGCGCGGCCTCGGCCAGGGCCTGGTTGGTCAGGCTGGCGTCGGCCTGAAGCAGGTCCAGCAGGCGCCAGTCGAGGGCGTCCAGTTCGATGGAATCTTTCAAGATTTGTATCAACTTCGTGGTTGATTGCAATTCTGAAGGATGGTGAAGAAAAATGCCATTGCAATTGCAAGTCAGCAAGCATCTTTCACCTGGGTCTGACTACGATGCCCTCCACTCCCAACCACCAGGTGATCCCATGTGCGGCATCGTCGGCGCGGTCAGCACGCGCAACATCGTCCCCGTCCTCGTCCAGGGGCTGCAGCGCCTGGAGTACCGCGGCTATGACAGCTGCGGCGTGGCCGTGCACCAGGACGGCGAGCTGCGCCGCAGCCGCTCCACCGCCCGCGTGGCCGAACTGCAGGCCCAGGTGGATGCCGACGGTGTGGCCAGTGGTACCGGCATCGCCCACACCCGCTGGGCCACCCATGGTGCGCCAGCGGTGCACAACGCCCACCCGCATTTCAGCCGCGGCAAGATCGCGCTGGTCCACAACGGCATCATCGAGAACCACGACGAGCTGCGCGATGAGCTGAGGGCCAAGGGCTACGTCTTCGAGAGCCAAACCGACACCGAAGTCATCGCGCACCTGGTGCACCAGCTCTACGAAGGCGATCTTTTTGACACCGTGCAGCGGGTGGTGGCCCGCCTGCAGGGGGCCTATGCGATTGCCGTGTTCTGTCGCGACGAGCCGCACCGCGTGGTGGGCGCACGCCACGGCTCACCGCTGATCCTGGGCGTTGGCGCAGACGCGGACCCCGAGGCGCGCTACCTGGCCTCGGACGCGATGGCCCTGGCCGGCGTGACCGACCGCATCGTCTACCTGGAAGAGGGGGATGTGGTGGACCTGCAGCTGGGCAAGCACTGGATCTCCGAGCGCCTGGCCGACGACAGCTTCGTGCCGGTGCTTCGCGACGTGAAGATCGTCCACGCCCACAGCGGCGCCGCCGAGCTGGGCCCCTACCGACACTACATGCAGAAGGAGATCTTCGAGCAGCCGCGCGCGATCGCCGACACGCTGGAGGGCGTCGAGGGCATCACCCCTGAGCTGTTTGGCGACGGTGCCTGGCGGGTCTTCAAGGAGATCGACCGCGTGCTGATCCTGGCCTGCGGCACCAGCTACTACAGCGGCAGCACCGCCAAGTACTGGCTGGAGAGCATCGCCCGCATCCCCACCAGCGTGGAGATCGCCAGCGAGTACCGCTACCGCGACAGCGTGCCCGACCCCCGCACCCTGGTGGTGACCATCAGCCAGAGCGGCGAGACCGCCGACACCTTGGCCGCACTGAAGCACGCCCGCTCACTGGGCATGCCGCACACCCTGACCATCTGCAATGTGGCCACCAGCGCCATGGTGCGCGAGTGCACGCTGGCCTACATCACCCGCGCCGGTGTGGAAGTGGGTGTGGCCAGCACCAAGGCCTTCACCACGCAACTGGCCGGCCTGTTCCTGCTGACGCTGGCCCTGGCCCAGGTGCGCGGCACCCTCACCCCCGAGCAGGAGGCGGCGCACCTCAAGGCCATGCGCCACCTGCCGGTGGCGCTGCAAGCCGTGCTGGCCCTGGAGCCCCAGGTGGTGGCCTGGGCCGAGGCCTTCGCCCGCAAGGAAAACGCGCTCTTCCTGGGCCGCGGCCTGCACTACCCGATCGCGCTGGAAGGCGCGCTCAAGCTCAAGGAAATCAGCTACATCCACGCCGAGGCCTACCCCGCCGGCGAACTCAAGCACGGCCCGCTGGCGCTGGTGACGGCCGAGATGCCGGTGGTCACCGTGGCCCCGAACGACGCGCTGCTGGAAAAGCTCAAGAGCAACCTGCAGGAAGTGCGCGCCCGCGGCGGCGAGCTCTTCGTCTTCGCCGACAGCGACACCCGCATCGACAGCGGCGAGGGCCTGCACGTCATCCGCATGCCCGAGCACTACGGCGCCCTCAGCCCCATCCTGCACGTGGTGCCGCTGCAGCTGCTGGCATATCACACGGCGTGTGCGCGGGGGACGGATGTGGACAAGCCCAGGAACCTGGCGAAGTCGGTGACGGTGGAGTGAGGGGGGCGACGGCTGGCGCGCATGGTCGCTCAGAACAAAGTTGCTAACTGGCCAACAAAGTTGCCAAAAGCCCGCGCCGGCGTACAACAAAGTTGCCAACGCGGGCGGTGAGCTTCACCTGCCTTAGGCGGGGTACGTCCGTCTCGGCGGAGGTACCCCCCGCTGCTCGCGGTGCCTAGACGTCACCTTTCCCCTGCGCCGGCTTCCGACGTAGGTAGGCCGGTACCGAAGCACTCTCCGCCACGCAGAACGCCACGCTCTCGTCCTTCGCCGCCAGCCGGCTGCGCAGCTTGCTCGACGAGTACATCATCTCCTTCATCGCGCGCTCGCGTTCACGCCCTGCCGCAATCGAGCGCATCGCCTCCAGTACAGCGGCAACCCACTCGTTGCCCGCAAACTGCCGGCTCGCAACTTCAAGCAGGGAGTCCACGCGAGCCCAGTCGCCAGCCGCGGCTGCGCTGCGCATGCCCATCAAGGCTTCGGCCGCAGCCAGTTCCACCAAGCGTCGCGTGACCAGATCATCGTCCGCCAGGTTGCCGAAGGAGGCCGCAGTCATCACCGGAAGCGAGAGGCCGGCGCGCTCCAGCGACACGGGATCGCCCTCAAGACTCTGTCCCGTCACTTTCACGCGCAGTACAGTGCAAAGCTGCCCCACGGCCGGCAAGGCTCCGGCTGGCGCCGTCACCCTCAACACGGCCCAGGCTTCCGCGCCCCATGCCAGGTCGGGCAGTCGCCATCCGGTGTCCGTCTCCGGCAGCTGGTTCACGATCTCGACGCTGAGCCCGTCGGGCACCGTGGCGGCCAAGCGCAGGTCGCGCAGGCACAGATTGCCCAGCAGCTCCAACTCCTGCTGGAAAGGCTCCATCAGGTCATCAGCCGTGTCGCCGTAGTAATGGTTGCCCGCACCCGCCCGCGCCATGGCGACCATCAGCTCTTCGTTGAAACTGTTGCCCAGGCCATAGGTGCTGGTGGTGATCCCCTTGCTGACCCAGGCAGCGCATTGGGCGGCGATCTCTGCCAGGTCGGTGACACCTTCGTTCGCCTGGCCGTCAGACAGCAAGATCACCCGCTTCAGGCCCTGGCCGGAAACGTCCACCAGCGCGTCGGCGCCTTCCTTCCAGCCGCCGTGCAGGTTGGTGTTGCCCCCAGCGTGGATGCCGGCGATGGCTGCACGCTGCGGCGCTCCGTCACCCAGGGCCACTGCCGGCCAGAGCCTCTGCACGCGGTTATCGAACTTCACAAGAGCCACCGCATCGGTCGGCCTCAGCTTGCCCAGCACGTACTCGGCGCAGCGCTTGGCTTCCTCCAGCGGGCGGCCTGTCATCG
>JAFLDI010000273.1 GCA_017302485.1 Burkholderiales bacterium
GGCCGCACCGGCGCCGCCAACGGCCCCGATCACGCTGCCCAGCTCCGCGCTTCGGTACCTCGTGCCGCCAGCCCAGGCTTACCCGCTGGCCTCACGCCGGCTGCGCGAGCAGGGCACGGTGCTGCTGCGCCTGGTGGTGGACGCGCAAGGCCTGCCGCAGCAGGTCAGCCTGCACCGCAGCAGCGGCTTCGAGCGGCTCGACGAGCAGGCCCTGCAGGCGATGCGAGCCGCCCGTTTCGCCCCCCATACCGTCAACGGCGTCGCCGTCCCCTGGACCGCGCTGGCACCGCTGGCCTACGAACTCGAATGAACCAAGGACCGCTGATGGACACCCCCACCCCCACCCTGGGCTTCGGCCACTTCCTGTCGCAGGCCGACGCCGTCGGCCAGACCTTGCTGGCCCTGCTGCTGCTGATGTCGGCCGCCTCCTGGGTCATCATCCTGGCCAAGGCCCTCAGCCACCACCTGCGCCAGCGCCGCGCCGGCCAGTTCCTCAACCACTTCTGGAACGCCGGCACGCTCGATGAAGTGCGACACGAGCTGCAGACCCACGGAGCCCGCGACCCGTTCTCACACCTGTCGGCGCATGCGCTGCACGCGCAGGCCCACCATGCGCGCCACGGCGCCTCCAAGCTGTCGGAGGCCGGCACCGCCAGCGAGTTCATCACGCGCACCATCAAGAAGGTGCTGGACGAGGAGACCACCCGCCTGGAGGCCGGCCTGACCACCCTGGCCACCGTGGGCGCCACCGCCCCCTTTGTGGGCCTCTTCGGCACCGTCTGGGGCGTCTACCACGCGCTGCTGGCGATTGGCATGAGCGGTAGCGGCACGCTGGACAAGGTGGCCGGCCCGGTGGGCGAGGCCTTGATCATGACCGGCCTAGGCCTGGCGGTGGCCATTCCGGCGGTGGTGGCCTACAACGCCTTCACGCGCAGCAACCGGGTGCTGGGTGGCCGCCTGGACGCCTTCGCCTTCGAGCTGCACAGCTTCCTGACCATGGGCGAGGCCCCCGGCGCACAGGCACAGGCGCCGGCCCCGGTGCGCGCCCTCAAGCCCGCGGCCTGATGGAGACCACGACATGGCCTTCGCCTCTTTCGACAAGGGCCGCGGCGGCGCACCGATGGCCGAGATCAACATGGTCCCGCTGATCGACGTGATGCTGGTGCTGCTGGTGATCTTCATCGTCACCGCACCGCTGCTGACCCACGCCGTCAAGCTGGAGCTGCCGCATGCCGATGCGGCCACCAACACGCTGCCCCCGCAGAAGATCGAGTTCGCGATCGACGCCCGTGGCCAGCGTTTCTGGAACGGCGAGGCGGTGGACCGCACTGAAGCGGCGCGCCGCTTCAGCCAGGCCGGCGCCACCGACCCGCGCACCGAGCTGCAACTGCGCGCCGATGGCGACAGCGCCTACCGCGGCGTCGCCGAGACGCTGGCCGATGCCTCGCGCGCCGGACTCACCCGCATCGGCTTCGTCAGCCAGCCCGACGGCCGCTGAGCGGCCCGCCACATCCTGCCCACGCGGCCCCGTCAGGCGGCCGCGCGGGACGGCTCATCCCCACGAATCCACATCGTCCACGGAGAACCCCCATGCATGACCTGACCCGCTCCTCCCTGCTGCCCCTGGGCGCCCTGGCCGCCGGCTTTGGCGCCGCCAGCCTGGCCGTTGCCCAGACCGCCACCCCGGCCGCCACCGCCACCGACACCGTGCTGCCCGTCGTCAAGCTCAAGGCCGCGGCCGAACCCACGGCCAAGGACTCGGTGCAAGCCACCACCACATCGATCGGCAAGGGGACGCAGGAGTTGCGTGACCTGGGTCAGTCGATCACCGTGGTCACTGAGAAACTCATCGACGACCGCAACCTCGACACCCTGAAGGATGTGCTGAAGAACACCGCCGGCATCACCTTCCTGGCGGCCGAGGGCGGCGAGGAGGACATCCGCCTGCGTGGCTTCCCGTTGCAGAGCACCGGTGATGTGTTCGTCGACGGCATGCGCGATCCCGCCTTCTACGACCGCGACACCTTCTTCCTGGAGCGGGTGGAAGTGCTGCGCGGCTCCGCCTCGATGCTGTTCGGCCGCGGCTCCACAGGCGGCGCCGTCAACCAGGTCAGCAAGAGCCCGCGCCTGATCGACGAGCACCAGGTCGACCTCACCGTGGGCAGCCACGGCTACCTGCGCGGCGTCGGCGACTTCAACCTGAAGATGGGCGACAACGCCGCGCTGCGCCTGGGCACCATGGTGACCCAGGCCGATAACAACGGCGCCGGCAGTTCGATCAACAAGGCCGGTGTCGCCGCCGCCTACCGCTGGGGCATCGGCGAGCGCGACGAGTTCCAGCTCAGTGCCAGCGTGCTCGACAACCGCAACGGCATGAACTACGGCCTGCCCTGGATCCGTCCCAGCGCCAGCGCCGGCGTGGAGCAGACCACCTTGCTGCCGCTGTCGCCCGAGGCCTACTACGGCATGAGCAGCGACTACAACGCTGGCGAGGCCACCCAGGTCACGCTCAGCCACCTGCACCGCTTTGCGCCCCAGGTGGAACTGAACACCAGGCTGCGCAGCGGCCACTTCACCCGCGATCAGCGTGCCGGCGCGATCCGCCTGTGCGGCCCGCGCATCGTGACCAATCCCGATGGGAGTGTGACCAGTACACCGAACCCGAGCTGCCCGGACCAGACCGAGCCGATCACCCTGGAGACCTTCAGCGCTGCCACCCGGCTGACGCGCGGCAACCACCTGAAGATCCAGGACGTCGACACGCTGTTCCTGCAAAGCGACCTCAGCGCGGCCTTCCAGGCCCTGGGCCTGCGCCACCAGCTCACCGCGGGCGTCGACGCTGCACGCGAGAAGAAGCGCGTCTACGCGGCACGCTCCACCGAACAGGGCGGCGTGACCATCGACAAGCCGCTGACCACGGTGGGCACGCCCGACGATGGTGCTTCGGTCAACGAGTCCAGCCGGGTGCTGCGCGTCAGCAGCGAGTACACCTCGCAGGGCGCCGGCGTGTACGTGCAGGACCTGGTCCAGTTCGCGCCCGCCTGGAAGCTTCTGGCCGGACTGCGCTTCGACCACCTCAGTGGTGACTATGCGCTGTACGCGATTCCGCAGAACGCCCCGGGGCCGGTCACCACCACCGCCTACCAGATGAAGATCTCGGAGCTCAGCAAACGCCTGGGCCTGCTGTTCCAGCCCACCGAGCGGATGAGCTTCCACCTCTCGGGTGCGACCTCCTTCAACACCTCGGGTGACGCCTACTCGCTGAGCGAAGGCAATGCCAGCGTGCCCCCGGAGCAGTCCATCAACCTGGAGCTGGGCGCCCGCCTCGAATCGGCCGACGGCCAGTGGAGCCTGCGCGCCGCCGCCTTCCGCTCGACCAAGCTGCATGAGCGCAACACCGACCCGGACAGCCAGTTGGTCACGCTGTCCGGCAAGCGCCATGTGGCGGGTCTGGAGCTCGACGTGGCCGGCCGACTGACTCCGCAGTGGGAGGTCTTTGCCTCCTACATGTGGATGCCGGTGGCGAAGATCGATGAGGGCGTCGCCGGATCCGAGGGCGCGGGCACGCGCCCCTCGCTGACGCCGCGCCACTCCGGCAGCGTGTGGACCACCTACCAGCTCACGCCGCGCTGGCGCATCGGCGGCGGCCTGAACGCACGCTCGTCGCAGACCCCCAACCGCAACCCGGGCTGGGCCGCGCCAGGCTACGTCACCGCCGACCTGATGGCCGAGCTGGTCGTGATCCCCGATCGCTTCACGCTCAAGGCCAACCTCAGCAATGTCACCGACAAGCTCTACGCCGAGTCGCTCTACACCGGGCACTACATTCCCGGTGCCGGCCGGCTGCTGCAGGTGACCGGCAGCTACAGGTTCTGAGCCAGGGAGCCGCCGATGCTGCTGCACATCCCTGGCCTGCTGGGCCCCGAGGCACTGGCCCAGGCCCATGCCATCCTGGCCGAGGCGCCCTGGGAGGACGGCGCCGGCACCGCCGGCACCCAGGCCCGCCTGGCCAAGAACAACCAGCAGCTGGCGCCCACTGGCTTGCCGGCGCGCCAGGTGCAGGCCCTGGTGCTGGGCGCGCTGCAGGGACACCCGCTGTTCTTCTCGGCGGCGCTGCCGCGGCGCATCTTTCCGCCGATGGTCAACCGCTACAGCGGCGCCACCAACCACTACGGCAAGCATGTGGACAACGCGGTGCGCGTGGTGCCGGGCAGCGAGGGTGAGCGGGTGCGCGCCGATGTCAGCGCCACCGTCTTCCTGGCCAACCCGGCCGACTACGACGGCGGCGAGTTGGTGATCGAGGACACCTATGGCGAGCAGCGCGTCAAGCTGGCTGCGGGCGACATGGTGCTTTACCCGGGCACCAGCGTGCACCGGGTGGAGCCGGTGACGCGCGGTGCGCGCCTGGCCGCCTTCCTGTGGGTCGAGAGCATGGTGCGCAGCGACGAGCAGCGACGCCTGCTGTTCGACCTGGACATGGCGCTGATGCGGCTGCGCGAGCGGCATGGCGACGACGACGACACGGTGCGCCTGGCCGGGACGTACCACAACCTGCTGCGCATGTGGGCCAGCACCTGAGCCCCTCGCCGGCGATGACGGCCGACGAGTTCGCGCAGCGCGCCGCGACGCGGCTGCCCTCGGCCCATCGGGACTACTTCGACGGCGCCGCCGCCGATGAGCACACGCTCGCGGCCAACCGCAGCGACTGGGCCGCGCTGCGCCTGTGGCCCCGCGTGCTGCGCCCGCTCATCCAGGCGGATACGCACACACGCATCGGGCCGCATGCCGTGGCCCACCCGATCTGGCTGGCCCCGGTGGCCTACCAGCGCCTGGCCCACCCCGAAGGCGAACGGGCCACCGCGATGGCCGCCGCCGCACAGGGCGCGGGCATGGTGCTGAGCTGCCAGAGCTCGGTCGAGGTCGAAACCGTGGCCCGCGCCTTCGCCGACGAGCCTGCGGCCGGCCCGCTGTGGTTCCAGTTGCACGCCCAGCCCGACCCCGGCCGCACCCGCGCCCTGGCCCAGCGTGC
>JAFLDI010000274.1 GCA_017302485.1 Burkholderiales bacterium
GCAGCGGCTCGGTGTCGGCCCAGCCGATGCAGGCGTCGGTGATCGACACGCCGGGCTTCAGCACCTGGCCGGGAACGGCGTCCTGGCGGCCTTCCTCCAGGTGGCTCTCGATCATCACGCCGGTGATGCGGCGCTCGCCCGCTGCGATGCGCGCGGCCACGTCCTGGCCGACATCGATCTGTCGGCGGTGCTGCTTGGATGAGTTGGCGTGGCTGAAGTCGATCATCACCTGCTCGCGCAGGCCGCTGGCGCGCAGCACCGCGCAGGCGGCGTCGACATCGGACGCGGCGTAGTTGGGCTGCTTGCCGCCGCGCAGGATGACATGACAGTCGGCGTTGCCGCGGGTCTCGAAGATCGCCGCCTGGCCCATCTTGGTCATGCCCATGAAAGCGTGCGAGGCGCTGGCCGCGACGATCGCATCGGCCGCCACCTTGACGCCGCCGTCGGTGCCGTTCTTGAAGCCCACCGGGCAGGACAGTCCGGAGGCCAGTTGGCGGTGGCTCTGGCTCTCGGTGGTGCGGGCGCCGATCGCGCCCCAGGCCACCAGGTCGGCGATGTACTGCGGCGAGAGCAGGTCGAGGAACTCGGTGCCCGCCGGCAAGCCCAGCCCGGCCACCTCCAGCAGCAGTGCACGCGCACGGCGCAGGCCTTCGTTGATGCGGAAGCTGCCGTCAATGCGCGGGTCGTTGATGTAGCCCTTCCAGCCCACCGTGGTGCGCGGCTTCTCGAAGTACACGCGCATCACCACCAGCAGCTCGCCCGCCAGCTCGTCGCTCAGCGCCCTCAGCCGTTGCGCATAGTCGATGGCCTGCGCGTGGTCGTGGATGGAGCAGGGGCCAACCACCACCACCAGCCGGTCATCGGCGCCGGCCAGCACGCGGGCGATGCCGGCACGCGCGCCCTCGACCACATCCTGGGCGGCGGCGGGCAGCGGCAGTTCATCCAGCAGCAGCGCCGGCGAGATCAGCGGACGCACCGCGCCGATGCGCAGGTCGTCAACGCGGGTGCTGTCCTGGGTGGCAGCAGCCGAGCCGACCTCGTGGTCGTGCTGCCAGTCGTCGGGGCGGGGGGTGCTCAAGCGCGGTCTCCGGAATGCGGCGCGGATCATAGCCGCGTGGCACACTGGCTTTCCTGACGACGCGCCAGCCCACCATGATTCTTGAAATCGCCGACATCCGCATCCAGCCCGGCCGCCAGGCCGAGTTCGACGAGGCCATCCAGCGCGGTCTGACCACCGTCATCGCCCTGGCCCCGGGCTTTCGCGGCTTCAAGGTCAACAAGGGGATCGAGAGCCCCGAGCGCTATGTGCTGCAGATCTTCTGGGAGACGCTGGAGGACCACACCGTGGGCTTCCGCGGCTCGGAGCTGTTCACGCAGTGGCGCGCCATCGTCGGGCCGTTCTTCGCCCAGCCGCCGGTGGTCGAGCACTTCACGCTGCTGGCGCGCTCCTGAATGGACAAGGGACCCGTTCGGGCCCCTTGAGCAGGTCAGCGAAGGGCGGGCCTCACTTGGCGGCCACGGCCTCCAGCGACAGGGTGATGGTCACCTCGTCGCCGACGTAGGGCGCGTACTTGCCGGCGTTGAACTCGGTGCGCTTGATCACCGTGCTGGCGTCGGCGCCGATGGCGTCCACCTTCATCATCGGATGAGCCTGGTTGACGAAGTGCGTGACCTTCAGCGTCACCGGCTTGGTCACGCCCTTGATGGTCAGGTTACCCTCGATCGAGGCCGGCTTGTCGCCGTCAAAGACCACCTTGGTCGACTTGAAGGTGGCGGTGGGGAACTTGGCGGTGTCGAGGAACTCCTCGCCCTGGATGTGGCTGTTGAACAGGCTGGAGCCGGTGTCGACCGAGGTGGTGTCGATGGTCACATCCACCGAGCCGGTCCGGGCGGCCTTGTCGAACACCACCGAGCCGCTGACCTTGTTGAACTTGCTCAGCTGGGTGGACATGCCCAGGTGGTTGTACGAGAAGCGCGGGAAGGTGTGCGTCGGGTCGACGTTGTAGGTCACCGGGGCGGCGATGGCGGGGATGGCGGCCGCCAGCACGGTGGCGGCGAGGATCGAACGCAGGTTCATCATGAAACTCCCTGAAAGGGTGGGTGAGGAAGAAAGGGTCGGCCTCACAGCGGCGCCATGCCGCTGATGGCCAGCTTGAAGTTGACGACGACGTCGTTGGCCACCATCGAGGTGTCGGCCCACTCGCCCTCGCCGATCTTGAAATCGAGGCGCTTGATCGTGAATGAGCCGGTGGCGGTGGTGGCGCCGCCAGCCTGGCTCAGAGCCACCGGCACGACGATGTCCTTGACGTTGCCCTTGACGCTGAGCTGGCCGCGCACCTCGAACTTGCCGCCGCCCAGGCCCCTGATGGCGCTGGACTGGAACGTCGCGGTGGGGAACCTGGCCACGCCGAACCACTCGGGCTTGGGCAGCTCGGCATCGGTCTCCTTGGCACCGAAGCTGGCGCTGGCGGTCTGGATGCTGAAACCGACCTGGCCAGCCTCGGGCTTCTTCGGGTCAAAGCGCATCTGCGCGCTCCACTGCTTGAAGCGGCCCTGCATGGACACGCCCATCTGCTTGGCACTGAAGCCGATTTCGCTGGTGGCGGTGTTGACCACCGGATCGGCGGCCCAGGCGCTGGCGGTGAGCAGGCTCAGCGCGACGGACAAGAAAAGTCGGTTCATGGAAGTTCCCATCAAGGCTCAGCGGCCCGGACGCATGCGATTGATCAGGCCATCGCGGTCGAAGACGTGGTGCTTGATCGCCGCCGCCACATGCAGCACGACCAGCAGCGCCATCAGCCAGGCCAGGGATTCGTGCCAGGGCTTGATCAGCTCGGCCAGGGCCTCGTCCTTGGGCACGAAGTCGGGCAGCGGCAGCACGCCGAACCAGACGATCGGGAAGCCCTTGGCCGAGCTGTAGGCCCAGCCCGCCAGCGGCACCAGGAAGAACAGCGCATACAGCGCGTGGTGCGTGGCGTGCGCGGCCAGTTGCTGCCAGCGCGGCCCCGGCACATCGGCCGGTGGACGGTGCGTGAGGCGCCAGACCAGCCGCAGCGCCGACAGCGCCAGGATGGTCACACCCACCCACTTGTGCCAGTTGTAGAGCTTGAGCTTGGCCAGCGAATTGGGCAGGTCGGCCATGTACAGGCCGACGCCGAAGGCGCCGACGATCAGCAGGGCCAGCAGCCAGTGCAGCGCGATCGCAACGCCGGTGTAGCGTTCAGAGGCATTCATCGGAGATCCAGCGGAAACCATGGTCGGCAGTGTCCGCCCCGCCGACGGCGCCGAGGTTCACCCCGATGCACGACGGGCTTCAGTCGTTTTGAAGCGTCGGCTCGATTCGGATCGCCTTGTCGGTTGGTACCTGCAGGACCTCCAGCGCCTTGGCCGAGGCATCGTCGAGCAGGCCGTGACGCGCGGCAAAGTCCAGCGTGGCCAGCCCGGCGTCGGTGGTCAAGGTGCCGGCGCGCACCTCTGCCAGCGCCTGGTCGACCGGCAGGCAGCGAAAGCCGGCGACTTCGCCGTCCTGGTTCTGTGGCACCCGGCCGGGCGGCAGCCGCAGGTCGAAGACGAACAGCCATTCGCGCTGCAGGCCCTCGGGGATGTCGCAGTGCAGCTCGAGCACGCGGCCCGCCTGCAGACCGCTGAGCTCGTGAGGCTGCAGACCAGCCTCCTCCCAGGCCTCGCGCAGCAGCGCCTGGCGCGGCGTCTGGCCCAGCGGCACGCCGCCGCCGATCAGGTTGTCGAGCAAGCCCGGATCGGTGGGCTTGTGCAGCGAACGCTGCGCAATCCACAGGTGGCTGGGCCGGCCGTCCGCCCCCGCCAGGTAGCCGTTGCAGTGGGCGCCGAAGGTCAGTGCTCCCCAGAAGCGCGACGCGGCACGCTCGATGACCGCCACGCGACGGCCTTCGGCGTCCAGCCAGGGATAGGGCTCGTCGCGCCAGGCGCGGATGCGGCCCTGGGCCTGCAAGGCGCGGTGCACCTGGTCGAGCGCGGGATCCAGCGTCCGGCCAGGCGCAGCAAGCACTTGCACGGCGTGGCCGCTGTGGACAAACAGCGCCGGCCAGGCGGCCAGCGCCTGGAGATCGTCCCACGCGACGCTGCCCAGGCATGGCGCGCCGGGCCCCTGGCCCAGCTGAACCGGGCAGCGTGCGCCCGGATCGTGATCGCGCGCGCGGCGCAGGCAGGGCCAGGAGGGTGCGGGAAGGCACGGCATGCGCGCCAGTATCGCCCGCCTGAACAGACGCCGGGACCGCCCACGTCTTCGCCCGCCACGGGGGCGGGCCAAGCGCAGCCCGGCCGGTGGGCACTCAGAGTGCCGGCAGGCAGATCTCGAACACCGCGCCGCCGCCGTCGGCGTTCGTCGCGATGATGCGGCCGCGGTGGGCGGCCATGATCTTGCGGCAGATCGCCAGGCCCAGGCCGGTGCCGCCGGAGCCGTCCTTGGTGCGGGTGGACTGGGTGAAGGGCTCGAAGATGCTTTCCAGCTCGTCGGGCGGAATGCCCGGGCCATGGTCTCGCACCCGCAGCACCTGGCGCTCTCCCTGGCGCTGCCACTGGGTCTCGATGACCGAGCCGGGCGGCGCGAAGCGCAGTGCGTTGGCCAGCACGTTGCGCAGCACCTGCTGCAGGCGGAAGGCATCGCCGTGCGCCAGCAGCGGCAGCAGGTCATCGGGCAGGGCCAGCTGGATGCCGCGGCTGGCGGCCAGTGGTGCCAGCTCGGCCACCACCTCGCGCACCAGTGGCACCAGGTCGATCACCGCCAGCTCGCTGCGGCCAAAGGTGGCTTCCAGCTGCGACAGGTCGAGCAGGGCCTCGACCAGGGTCAGCATGCGCTGGCCACCGGCATGGACCATGGCGAACATCTGTTGCTCGCGGCTGTTGGCGGCGGCTCGGTCGCGTCCCAGTTCGGAAAAGCCCAGGATGCTCTGCAGCGGCGTGCGCAGCTCGTGGCTGACATTGGCGATGAACTCGCCCTTGGCAGCGTTGGCACGCTCGGCCGCCTCCTTGGCGTCGCGGGTGC
>JAFLDI010000275.1 GCA_017302485.1 Burkholderiales bacterium
CCGCGCCCGGCGGCCCAGGTGCGCGGGGGCATCAGCCGGCCGGCGATACGGCCAGGACGGTGAGGCGGATGGCGTGGCCTTCGGGGGTCTGCCAGTCGATCTGCTGGCCGATGGAGAGGCCGAGCAGCGCACTACCGGCGGGCGAGAAGATCGAGACCTTGCCTTCGGCGGCGCTGGCTTCGTGGGGCCAGGCGAGGGTGAGTTCGTATTCGCGGCCGGAGGTTTCCTCGCGGAAACGGGCGCGGCGGCTGGGGGTGATGATGTGGTCGGGGGCGCTGTCGACGACGGTGGCGCGGGCGAGTTCGTCGCGCAGGCCGTCCAGATCGCTGCGGCCGCGGTTCGGCGGCATGGCGAGCAGCATTTCGAGGCGATCCAGGTCGCAGGCGGTGACGATGATCTCGGGTTTCATGAGGTTTCCTCTTGCGGTTGGTGGCTGGCCCGTCGTGGATCGACGCGCCAAAGAAAATGGCCGAATCGTCGCGGGGCGATTCGACCACTCGGAAACCAGCCGGCGGGGCGGAATGTTCGCCCCCGCTACGGTCTGTCCGTAAAGACAGACCGCGCAGGGGGCGGACGGTTCCTCAACCGTAGATCTTGCACATCAGGGGCGACACCGTGCTCTGGCTGAAGCGCCCGAGCAGAAAGAAGAACGCGCACACCAGCGCCAGGCCGATGACCCGGCGCCGGTTGCGCTGCCACCAGGCACGCAGGGTGGCGCGGTCCATCGTCACACCTTGAGGAAGTGTTCGCGGTAGTAGCGCAGTTCGGCGATGGATTCGAGGATGTCGTCCAGGGCCTTGTGGGCGCCCTTCTTCTCGAGGCCCTTGTACACATCCGGGCGCCAGCGGCGGCAGAGCTCCTTGAGGGTGGAGACATCCAGGTTGCGGTAGTGGAAGTAGGCCTCCAGGCCCTTCATGTCCTTGGCCAGGAAACGGCGGTCCTGGCAGATGCTGTTGCCGCACATCGGGCTCTTGCCGGCGGGCACGTACTGGGCCAGGAATTCGATGACACGGGCCTCGGCGTCGGCCTCGGACACCTCACTCGCCTTGACGCGGTCGATCAGGCCGCTCTTGCCGTGGGTGCCCTTGTTCCAGGCGTCCATGCCGTCGAGCACGGCGTCGCTCTGGTGGATGGCGAACACCGGGCCTTCGACACGGATGCTCAGGCTGGGGTCGGTGACGACCACTGCGATCTCGATGATGCGGTCACTCTCCGGCTTCAGGCCGGTCATCTCCAGGTCGATCCAGATCAGGTTCTGCTCGCTCTTGGCGAGCACGGGGGCGGTGTCGGTCATGGGCATCTCGTGGCAGCAAGGCCCGCCATTGTCCGACAACATACACTGGCGCAATGACCCTGTCCCTGCACGCCGGCACCGTCACCGCGCTGTTCTGCGCCTTCCTGCTTGCCTCGCTGAGCGTGGGCTTCTGGCTGACCACGCGGCAGATCCGCCACGTGGCCGCGCACCGCGACCGCGTGCCCGAGGCCTTCGCCGACCGCATCACGCCTGAGGCCCACCGCAAGGCCGCCGACTACACCATCGCCAAGGCCCGTTTCAGCCTGCTGGTGGATGGTTTCGGCGGCGTGGTGCTGCTGGGCTGGACGCTGCTGGACGGGCTGGATGCGCTGAACGGGCTGGTGCGCGACGCGGTGCAGCCGCGCTGGGGCGACCTGGGCTACCAACTGGCGCTGTTCGCCGGTTTCAGCCTGATCGGCGGCCTGCTGGACCTGCCGCTGGCCTGGTGGCGCACCTTCCGGCTGGAGCAGCGCTTCGGCTTCAACCGCAGCAGCCTGGGCCTGTGGCTGGCCGACCAGGCCAAGGGTGTGCTGGTGGGCGTGCTGATCGGTGGCCCGCTGCTGGCTGCGGTGCTGTGGGTGATGGGCGCCTCGGGCGGCTGGTGGTGGCTGTGGGCCTGGTGCCTGTGGACCGGCTTTGCGCTGCTGATGCAGGTGGTCTACCCGATCTGGATCGCGCCGCTGTTCAACCAGTTCAAGCCGCTGGACGACACCGGCCTGGCCGAGCGCGTGCAGTCGCTGATGCAGCGCTGCGGCTTCCAGAGCAAGGGCTTCTTCGTGATGGACGGCAGCCGCCGCAGCGCGCACGGCAACGCTTATTTCGGCGGCCTGGGCAAGTCCAAGCGGGTGGTCTTCTACGACACGCTGCTGGCGCGCCTGAACACCGACGAGATCGAGGCGGTGCTGGCCCATGAGCTGGGCCACTTCCACCACCGCCACATCCAGCAGCGCATGTTCATGCTGTTCGGCCTGTCCTTCGTGGCGCTGGCGCTGCTGGGCTGGCTGGCCGGCCAGACCGGCTTCTACGTGGGCCTGGGCGTGCAACCCAACCTGGCCGCGGCGAACGACGGCCTGGCGCTGCTGCTGTTCCTGCTGGCCTCGCCCTGCTTCAGCTTCTTCATCGGGCCGCTGATGGCGGTGCATTCGCGCGGCGCCGAGTTCCAGGCCGATGCTTACGCCTGCCAGCAGACCAGCGCGCGCGAGCTGTCGTCGGCGCTGCTCAAGCTCTACCAGGACAACGCCAGCACGCTGACGCCTGATCCGCTGTACGTGCGCTTCCACTACTCGCACCCGCCGGCCAGCGAGCGCCTGGCGGCGATGAAGGCCCTGGCCTGATGGCGGCCCGGCCCGAGCTGGACCTGGCGCTGGTGGTGGGCAGCCACGGCCGCCATGTGATGATCGAAACCCCCGAGGGCCGGCGCCTGCTGGCCCACCCGCGCGGCAAGAAGAGCCAGTGCGTGGTGGGTGACCGGGTGCGCTGGCAGATCGCGGGCGACGAGGGTGTGATCGAGGCGATCGAGCCGCGCCGCAACCTGCTGATGCGCCAGGACGAATGGCGCCACAAGAGCTTTGCCGCCAACATCGACCAGCTGCTGGTGGTGCTGGCCGGCGAGCCGATGTTCAGCGAGAGCCAGCTCACCCGCGCACTGATCGCCACCGAGGACGCTGGCATTCCCGCCACGCTGCTGCTCAACAAGATCGACCTGCCGCAGGCCGCCAGCGCACGCGAGCGCCTGCGGCCCTATGCGGAGATGGGCTATGCCGTGCACGAAACGGCCTTGAAGACCCAGCTGGAGGCCGCACTGGCCACGCTGGCACCGCTGCTGGCCGGCCGCGCCACGCTGGTGCTGGGCGCCAGCGGCATGGGCAAGAGCACGCTGATCAACCTGGTGGTGCCTGGCGCACAGGCCGAGACGCAGGAGGTCTCGCAGGCGCTGAACTCAGGCAAGCACACCACCACCACCACCCGCTGGTACTGGCTGGATGAGCAGGCCAGCGGTCTGGACGGCCGCGGCGCCATCCTCGACTCCCCCGGCTTCCAGGAGTTCGGCCTGATGCACATCACGCCGCAGCGCCTGGCCGAGCTGATGCCCGACCTGCGCCGCCACCTGGGGGACTGCCGGTTCTACAACTGCACGCACCGCCACGAGCCAGGCTGCGGTGTGCGCGCCGCCGCCGAGCGCGGCGAGATCGCCGCCAGCCGCTACCGGCTCTACGCCGGTCTGTGGGACGAGTTGGAGGCGGGGCAGCGCAAGGGCTGATTGCCCGTCAGGTGGCCGTGGCACGCCCGACCGTCGTCCTCGCGCGATGGCCTGGGTCCGCAGCCGGTGACGATGGTGCTGGCGGCGGCGGCGCAGGAATGGGCACTGCTGAGGCTCATCGAAGGCCCCGTGTGCGAGGTGGTCCTGGGACTTCTTCGGCGGTTGTGCAGCGACCATCGCGCGGGGAAGGCGGGCTTCGTCCCGCTGCCTTACAGGACTTGCACACCGTCACCGATGCAGTGTCTGCGGCGGGCGAAGCATCGCTGCGCCACCTTGCGACCTTCCTCGACCACCAGCACCAGCGACGCCAGACCCAGCACCGCCAGCAAGGCCGGGCCGTCCAGCGGCACGGTGTGGAACAGTGAATTCATTGCCGGCACATAGAGCACCGCCGCCTGCAGCAGCACGCTCAGCCCCAGGCCGCCCGCCAGCCAAGGGTTGCGCACGCTGCGGCGGCTGAAGACGCTGGCGGTGGCACTGCGACAGTTGAGCATGTTGAACCACTGCGTCACAGCCACCAGGGTGAACACCTCGGTGCGGGCCTGATCGAGGGGCACGCCGGTCTGCAGGCGCCACTGGAACCAGACAAAGGCCACGGCCGCGGCGCTCAAGGCCATCAGCGCGGCACGCCGCAGCATCGGGCGGTCAAACAAGGCCTCGTCCCGGGCCGTGGGCGGCCGGCGCATCTCGTCGCCATCGGCGGGGTCCATCACCAGGTTCACGGTCAGCGTGCCCTCGGTGACGATGTTGATCCACAGGATCTGCACCGCCAGCAGCGGCAGCGGCAGGCCGGCGAGCAGGCACAGCAGCAGCAGGATCACTTCATCGACCGAGGTGGCGAACAGGTAGAGGATGACCTTCTTGAGATTGGCATAGACCACGCGGCCCTGCTCGACCGCGTGCACCAGGGTGGCGAAGTCGTCGTCGGTGATGACGATGCGCGCCGCGCTCTTGGCCACCTCGGTGCCGCTCCGGCCCATGGCCACGCCGACGTCAGCGCGGGCCAGGGCGGGCGCATCGTTGACGCCGTCGCCGGTCATGGCCACCACGTCGCCGCGGGCCTGCAGGGCCTCGACGATGCGCAGCTTCTGCGCCGGCTGCACGCGGGCGAAGACAGCGATCGCCGGCAGTGCATCCATCAGTTCGGCCTCGCCCATGCGCTCCAGCTCGGGCCCATCGACCGCACGGTCATCGGGGCCGGCGATGCCCAGTGTGCGGGCGATCGCCAGACCGGTGAGCCTGTGATCGCCGGTGACCATCACCGGGCGGATGCCGGCGGCCCGACAGGCGGCCACGGCCTCGGGGGCAGCCTCCCGCGGTGGGTCGATCTGGCCAACCAGGCCCAGCAGACGGCCGCGGGCGGCCAGCGCGGGCTCGTCCAGGCAGGTTGTCG
>JAFLDI010000276.1 GCA_017302485.1 Burkholderiales bacterium
CACCGGCCAGCAGCATCGCGCCGAACATCGCCACCGACAGCGCGATGCCTTGCTCGGTCAGGGGCAGCGCCAGACCGGCAGCGCCCAGCAGCGCACCGCCCAGCAGGCCAGCAACGAACACGCCCGAGCCCACCCAGCGCGTGCGCTCGCCGAGCGTGGCGGCGGACCACACGCCCACGGCCAGCATCGCCAGCAGGTGATCGGCGCCCAGCGGATGGGCCAGGCCCTCCATCAGGCTGTGGGTGCCATGACCGGTGTGGGCCGAGGCCGTGGAGGCGGCGGCCAGCAGGGCCAGCAGCGAGAGGAACTTCTTCATGCGGTGTCTCCTTGGTGCGTGCGGCTCAGCGGACCTTGACGGTGCACAGCTCGGCCCCGTCCGGGCTCATCACATGGGTCGAGCAGGCCAGGCAGGGGTCGAAGCTGTGCAGGGTGCGCAGGATCTCGACCGGCTGCTCGGGGTTGACCATCGGCGTGTTCATCAGCGAGGCCTCGAAGGCGCCGATCTGGCCCTTGTGGTCGCGCGGTGAGCCGTTCCAGGTGGTGGGCACCACGCACTGGTAGTTCTCGATCTTGCCGTCCTTGATCTTGATCCAGTGGCCCAGCATGCCGCGCGGCGCGGCCACCGTGCCCACGCCCTTGGCCTCCTTGGGCCAGGTGGCGGGATCCCACTTGTCGACGTTGGCGGTGGCGGTGTCGCCGGCCTTGATGTTGGCGACCATCTGCTTGAAGTCGTCCATCATCATCTCGCCGCAGTATTGGCCTTCCAGGCAGCGCGCCAGCGTGCGACCGATGGTGGTGGGCAGCAGTTGCTTGAGCGTGTACTGCGTCTCGGGCAGACCCAGTGCCTTGGGGATGGCACTGTTGATCATCTGGGCCGAGAACTCCAGCTGCTCCTTCGGGCGCTGGCAGAACTTGTTGCCCTTCTTGGCGTGCGCGTAGGCCAGGATGTAGCGCGACAGCGGACCTACCTCCACCGCATGGCCGCGCCAGCGCGGCGACTTGATCCACGAGTACTTGGCCGACTCGTCGATGTTCTCGATCGCGGTGCGCTTGCCCTTGGTGCCCGCGCCCAGCTGGAAGTTGGGCTCGGTGACGCCGTCCCAGGGGTGCAGGCCCTTGGTCTCGTCGGCGTACTTGTACCAGCTGTGCGAGACGAATTCCTGCACCTGCTCGGGGTCGCGCGGGTCGATGGCGTGGATCTCGTCCCAGTTGCCGTTCAGGATCACGCCGCCAGGCAGCTGGTGGGTGCTGAAGTCATAGGGCACCTTCTCGTAGGTGCCGTAGTCGGCCACGTTGGTGGCCGACAGGCCGCCGCCGTAGAGCCAGCCCGCCTGCTTGTAGAGCGTGCCGATGGCCAGCACGTCCGGCAGGTAGACGTTCTGGTTGAACTCGATCATCTCCTTGATGCGGGCCTCGACGAAGTTCAGCCGCTCCATGTTGATCGGCGCACCGGCGGCACCGTTGCCGTCGATGTTGATCGCGCAGGGCACGCCGCCGACCAGGTAGTTCGGGTGCGGGTTCTTGCCACCGAAGATGGTGTGCACCTTGACCCATTCCTTCTGCAGGTCCAGCGCCTCGAGGTAGTGGGTCACGGCCATCAGGTTGGCCTCGGGGGGCAGCACATAGGCCTTGGAGCCCCAGTAGCCGTTCATGAAGGGGCCCAGCTGGCCGGACTCGACGAACTTCTTCAGGCGGTTCTGCACGTCGCGGAAGTAGCCCGGCGAGGACAGCGGGTGGCTGGGCGAGACCAGCTGCTGCAGCTCGGAGGTCTTCTTCGGGTCGGCCTTGAGCGCGCTGACCACGTCCACCCAGTCCAGCGCATGCAGGTGGTAGAAGTGCACCGCATGGTCATGGACCTGCAGCGTCTTGGCCATCATCTCGCGGATCAGGTGCGCGTTGAGTGGGATCTTGATGCCCAGCGCATCCTCCACCGCCCGCACGCTGGTCAGCGCGTGGCAACCGGTGCACACGCCGCAGATGCGCTCGACGAAGGCCCAGGCGTCGCGCGGATCGCGGCCCTTGAGGATGACCTCCAGCCCGCGCCACATGGTGCCGGTGGAGACCGCGTTGCGGATGATGTTGTCCTTGTCGACGTTCACCTCGCAGCGCATGTGGCCTTCGATGCGGGTGACGGGGTCGACGACGATGCGCTTGCCGCTGTTGTCGAGCTTGAAGCCCTGGGTTTCGATCACGCCCATGGTGTGTCCTCAGTGTGCTGTCGTGCCGCCGGCTCAGGCGCCGGTGGTGGTGGAGTCGTTCTTGGCCGTGGCCACGCGCTTGATGGCCGAGGCCGCCGCGTGCGCCGCGACCGCCGCGCCGACCACGCCGGCCGCGGTGCCGCCGATCTGGTCGGCCGTGCCCTCGATGCCGAACTGGTGGATCGTGGTCAGGCGGTCGTAGAACGAGCCCTTGTCCCAGAAGCCGTCTTCCGAGCAGCCGATGCAGCCATGGCCGGCCTTGATCGGGAAGCTGGTGCCCTCGTTCCACATCACCGTGGAGCAGGCGTTGTAGGTGGTCGGGCCCTTGCAGCCCACCTTGTAGAGGCAGTAGCCCTTGCGCGCGCTCTCGTCATCGAAGGCCTCGACGAACTGGCCGGCGTCGAAGTGCGGCCGGCGGTAGCACTTGTCGTGGATGCGCTGGCTGTAGAACATCTTGGGCCGGCCCTGGCGGTCCAGCTCGGGGATCTTGTCAAAGGTCAGCATGTAGGTGATGACGCCGGTCATCACCTCGGCGATCGGCGGGCAGCCGGGCACCTTGATGATGGGCTTGTCGGTGATCACCTTGTGGATCGGTGTGGCCTGCGTGGGGTTGGGCTTGGCGGCCTGCACGCAGCCCCAGGAGGCGCAGGAGCCCCAGGCGATCACCGCCTTGGCGTCCTTGGCGACGTGCTTGAGCTTCTCGATGAAGGGCTTGCCCGACTGGATGCAGAACATCCCGTCCTCGTTGAGCGGCGGGTTCCCTTCGACGGCCAGGATGTAGTTGCCCTTGTACTTGGTCATGATCTCTTCGAGGATCGCCTCGGCCTGGTGGCCGGCGGCGGCCATCAGGGTGTCGTCGTAGTCGAGCGAGATCATCGACAGCACCACATCCTTGGCCAGCGGGTGGGCCGAGCGGATGAAGCTCTCGGAGCAGCAGGTGCACTCCAGACCGTGCAGCCACAGCACCGGCGTGCGCGGCTTGGTTTCCATCGCGTGGGCGATCTGCGGCACGAAGGCCGGCCCCAGTCCAAGCGAGGTGGCGGTCAGCGAGCAGTACTTCATCAGGCTGCGGCGGGAAATGCCCTGCCGCCGCATCACCTCGTAAAAGCTTTCCATGGTGGGGTCTCCTCCAGACATCGGCGCACACCGGGCGCGGCGTGCGTGCCCTGTTCTTTACAAGGCCCGTGCCCGAAGCCGACCGCCTCGGGAAAGCCCCAGGACGCCCGCGCAAGTGCTTGTCGGGGAAAGGAAAAGTTTGAGCCAACGCAAGCGGCGCGGCCCCCCTGCCAGCGCAGCCGGTCAGCAGCTTTCCAATCCGGGCGCCCGGATGGAAAGCTGACTTTCAGCGGCCGGCGCGCCGGCGCTGCTTGTCGGCGTACATCCGGCTGTCGGCGTCGCGCAGGACCAGGTCCACCTCGTCCTCCACGCCCAGGAGCAGCCGGTGACCCAGGCTGACGCGGGGCGCCAGGTGCAGGTCGCGCAGCGACCAGGGCGCCTCCACCGCGTGGGAGATCTTGGCCTCGATGGCCAGCACGGCCTCGGTGGCGGGGCCCTGCGCCTGCCCCAGCTCGGCGCAGATCACCACGAATTCATCGCCGCCGAGTCGGGCCACGGTATCGGTTTCGCGCACCGCCGCCTTCAGGCGACGCGCGACCTCGACCAGGAACAGGTCACCCACATCATGGCCATGCTCATCGTTCAGGGCCTTGAAGCCATCCAGGTCGAGGTAGATCACCGCCGCCCACTGCCCGCTGCGACGGCTGGCCTGCTGGGCCTGCAGCAGTCGATCGCGCAACAGGCGGCGGTTGGGCAGCTGGGTCAGCGGGTCCTGGAACGCCAGCGCCCGGATCTCGGCCTCCAGGGCCTTTTGGCGCGAGATGTCGCGCGCAATGGTGGAAGCCCCCATGATCCGGCCGTCCACATCGCGCACCGGGGAGATGGTCAGCGACATCGGCAGGCGCCGTCCGTCGCGGCACAGGCGTTCAGTCTCCAGCGCCGTGATCTCCTCGCCTTGCTGCAGGCGCTGGACGATGTCCAGCTCCTGGTCAAGCAGATCATCCGGCACGATGCGGCGCAAGGGCTGGCCGATCATTTCCGGTGCCGTCCAGCCGAAGATGCGCTCGGCGCCGCGGTTCCAGCTGGTCACCACGCCGTCCAGCGTCTTGCTCAGGATGGCGTCGGTGGACGACTCGACGATGGCCGCGTGGCGTCGCTGCATCAGGCCGATCTGGCGACGCGCGCCCAGGTGCAGCAGCCAGCCGCCGATCAGCGTGGACAGCAGCGAGATGCCCGCCACCACCAGCATCGCCAGGTCCATGCGGCTCCAGCCGCGGGGAAAGTCCTCTTCGGGCAGGCCCACCAGCACGTAGAAGGGGTAGCCATCGACCCGCTGGTAGGCGTTCAGGCGGCCGATGCCGTCCAGCGCCGTGGGCGCGTTGAAGTCGCCAGCCTCGGGGTGCTCGGCCACGGCCTGGCGCAGCCCCGCCGACACCTCGCGGCTGCCGACCTTGGTGAGCCCGCCGGGCGGCAGCGGATGGCGGTAGACCAGGGCCAGGTCGGTGGTCCGGATCGTGGCCGCGCCCAGCGTGCCCAGCGACACCCGGTCCAGCACGGCGCCCAGCTGCTCCACCGGTATCGACAGGCTCACCGGTGGGCGACCGGGCTGGGCGTGCGGTCGCGACAGCACCATCACCCAGCTGCCGCGCTCGTCGCGCTCCGGGCCCCGCACCGTCAGACCAGGCGCCGGTGTGGGATGGGCGGCCTGCCAGCCGCCCGGGTCGGTTCCGGCTTGTGCGCCCATCTGCACCAGGCGC
>JAFLDI010000277.1 GCA_017302485.1 Burkholderiales bacterium
CCAACGCGGCCACGCGCTCGTCGAGCTGCTCGGGGGTGCACAGCTCGTGCACGAGACCCAGCCGGTGCGCCTCGGCCGCACTGAAACGCTCGGCGCTGCTGAAGTAGCGCCGTGCCGCCTGCTCGCCCAGCGCCTTGACCACGTAGGGACCGATGGTCGCGGGCAGCAGGCCCAGCTTGGCCTCGCTGAGGCAGAAGCCCACGTTGTCCGAAGCGACCAGCACATCGCACACCGCCGCCAGTCCCACGCCGCCGGCATAGCAGTCGCCCTGGATGCGGCCGATCACCGGCACCGGGCAGCTGTAGACCGTCCACAGCATGTCGGCCAGCGCCTGCGCGTCGGCCTTGTTCTGCTCCCAGCTGTAGTCGGCCATGGCGCGCATCCAGTTCAGGTCGGCACCGGCGCAGAAGGCCTTGCCGCGGCCGCCCAGCAGCACCACGCGCAGTTCGCTGTCCTGGGCGAAGGCAGCGAAGGCGGCGCTCAGCTCGGCGATCACGCCGTCATTGAAGGCGTTGCGCACGTCGGGGCGGTTCAGCCAGACCTCGGCCACGCGGGAGGAGGGGCGACGGATGTCCAGGGTGCTTGTCATCGGTGTCAGTCCTTGGTCCAGACGACCTGGTCGTCGACGGCATAGAGGCGGCAGGGCTGGTCCTTGGACAGCCTCTGGCATTCGGCCAGGGCCTGGGTCATGGCCTCTGCGCGGTCACTGCGCCAGAACCACTGGCCCTGCGGCCCGATCGCAAAGGCCTTGGGCGGCGTGCCATCAAGGTACTTGGCGTAGCCGACCCGCCCGGCTTCGCGCAGCAGCGGCACGGCCGCGACATCGGCCACTGGCGCAAACCCGCTGGCCGGCGGTGGTGGCACAGCATGCTGGAACAGCGCGATCGTCTGGCGCTTGTCGAAGGGCAGGCCGAGTTCCCGAACAAAGCGCTCGACCTCGGGCAGCCAGATCGGCAGGCCTGCGCTGCTGCCGAACATGTCGTGCGCGTCCTTGCCGAAGCTGCCATAGGCCACCACACGGGCCTTGCCGCCAGCGGCGTTGTAGCGCTGCACCATGTCGCGCCATAAGGGCTCGGGCCAGAAGCTGTCGTTGTCGCCGTAGAAGAACAGTGCCGGTACCGCGGTGGCCGCGCCGTAGCGGCCGACAGCGGCGGCCAGCTCGCCCTCCCAGTTCAGACAGCTCGACTGCTTGAGCCCGCCGG
This sequence comes from Burkholderiales bacterium, assembly GCA_017302485.1. Taxonomy (GTDB): domain Bacteria; phylum Pseudomonadota; class Gammaproteobacteria; order Burkholderiales; family Burkholderiaceae_C; genus Ideonella. Next base: position 1,203 of record JAFLDI010000277.1, read on the forward strand.
CAAAGCTGACCAGGCCGCGCACACCTGACAGCCCCAGCGAGCCGGTGGCCAGCGTGGTCCAGCCGCCGTGCGACTGGCCCCAGACCATCACGCGCTGTGGGTCCAGTTCAGGCCGCCTGGCGTAGGCCGCGATGACCTCGCGCACGTCGTCGGCCTGCGCCAGGCCGTTGCTGTGCACGTTGCAGCCGGCATCCAGGTACACGCCGCCCGACTTGCCGAAGCCCTGGCGCATTGGCACCACCACGGCCCAGCCGCGCTGCACCAGCTCGCGCGCGACCAGCAGGTAGCGAGCGCGCGCCTGGAAGCGCGGGTCGCCCGAGGCCTTGCCATGGTTGATCACCACCCACGGGAAGGGGCCGTCGCCGGCCGGTCGGAAATAGGTGGTCTGCAGCTCGACGCCGAAGGTGCTGGTCTTGCGCACAGGCACGATCTCCTCGCGCAGCGCGGGCAGCAGCACCTCGTCGACGGCGCGCGCCGCCTGCGGTGCCGCGGCCAAGGCGACCAGCAGCGGCAGGATCCGGGCCAGGCGTCGCATCGCAGGCCTACATGCGGAAGACGCCGAACTTGGCGTCGGGGATGGGCGCGTTCAGCGACGCCGACAGCCCCAGCGCCAGCACGCGGCGGGTGTCCTGCGGGTCGATCACGCCGTCGTCCCACAGCCGGGCGCTGGCGTAGTAGGGGTGGCCCTGGACCTCGTACTGCTGGCGGATCGGCGCCTTGAAGGCCTCTTCCTCGTCGGCGCTCCAGGCGCCGCCCTTGGCCTCGACGCCGTCGCGACGCACCGTGGCCAGCACGCTGGCGGCCTGCTCGCCGCCCATCACGCTGATGCGTGCGTTGGGCCACATCCACAGGAAGCGCGGGCTGTAGGCGCGGCCGCACATGCCGTAGTTGCCGGCGCCAAAGCTGCCGCCGATGATGACGGTGAACTTGGGCACGTTGGCGCAGGCCACCGCGGTCACCATCTTGGCGCCGGCGCGGGCAATGCCTTCGTTCTCGACCTTGCGGCCGACCATGAAGCCGGTGATGTTCTGCAGGAAGACCAGCGGCACCTTGCGCTGGCAGCACAGCTCGATGAAGTGCGCGCCCTTTTGCGCGCTCTCGGTGAACAGGATGCCGTTGTTGGCGACGATGCCCACCGGCATGCCCTCGATGTGGGCAAAGCCACAGACCAGGGTGCTGCCGTAGCGGGCCTTGAACTCGTCGAAGTCGGAGCCGTCGACGATGCGGGCGATGATCTCGCGCACGTCGAAGGGCTTGCGGGTGTCGGTGGGGATGACGGCCTGCAGCTCCTCCGACGGGTACTTCGGCGGCTGCGCCGGCTGCAGCTTGACCGGCACATCCTTGCGCCAGTTCAGCGTGCCCACCACCTGGCGGGCCAGGGCCAGCGCGTGCAGGTCGTTCTCGGCCAGGTGGTCGGCCACGCCCGAGAGGCGGGTGTGCACGTCGCCACCGCCCAGGTCCTCGGCGCTGACCACCTCGCCGGTGGCGGCCTTCACCAGCGGCGGGCCGCCCAGGAAGATGGTGCCCTGGTTCTTGACGATGATGGTCTCGTCACTCATGGCCGGCACATAGGCACCGCCGGCCGTGCACGAGCCCATGACCACCGCGATCTGCGGAATGCCCTGGGCGCTCATCGTGGCCTGGTTGTAGAAGATGCGGCCGAAGTGGTCGCGGTCGGGGAAGACCTCGTCCTGGTTGGGCAGATTGGCGCCGCCGGAGTCCACCAGGTAGAGGCAGGGCAGGCGGTTCTGCTGGGCAATCTCCTGCGCCCGCAGGTGCTTCTTGACCGTCAGCGGGTAGTAGGTGCCGCCCTTGACGGTGGCGTCGTTGCAGACGATCACGCACTCCACGCCGCCCACGCGGCCGATGCCGGCGATCATGCCGGCGCAGGGCGCCGCATCGCTGCCGTCCTTTTCGGGGTACATGCCCAGCGCGGCCAGCGGCGCGATCTCGAGGAAGGGGGTGTCCGGGTCGAGCAGCATCTCCACCCGCTCACGCGGCAGCAGCTTGCCGCGGCCCAGGTGCTTGGCGCGGGCGGCTTCGCCGCCGCCTTCGGCGATCCTGGCGAGCTTGGCGTTGAGGTCCTCGACCAGCGCGCGCATCGCGGCGGCGTTGGCCTGCGCGTCAGCGCTGCGGGCGTTGAGCTTGGTCTGGATGATGGCCATGGTGGGACAGTCAGCAGGTTTCCGAGAACAGCTCGCGGCCGATCAGCATGCGGCGGATCTCGCTGGTGCCGGCGCCGATCTCGTAGAGCTTGGCGTCGCGCCACAGCCGCCCGGTCGGGTACTCGTTGATGTAGCCGTTGCCGCCGAGGCACTGGATCGCCTCGCCGGCCATCCACGTCGCCTTCTCGGCGGCCCAGAGGATCGCACCGGCGGCGTCCTTGCGCGCCACCGTCCCCGCGTGGCCGCGGTCCAGGGCCTGCGCGACCGCGTAGACGTACGCGCGCGACGCCTGCATCGTCGTGTAGAGGTCGGCGAGCTTCCCCTGCATCAGCTGGAACTCGCCGATCGGCTGGCCGAACTGCACGCGCTCGTGGACGTAGGGCACGACGACGTCCATGCACGCCTGCATGATGCCGAGCGGCCCGCCGGCGAGCACCGCGCGCTCGTAGTCGAGGCCGCTCATCAGGATGTTGACGCCGCGCCCTTCCTGCCCCAGCACGTTCTCGTCGGGTACGAAGCAGTCGGCGAACACCAGCTCGCAGGTGTTGCTGCCGCGCATGCCGAGCTTGTCGAGCTTCTGCGCGGTCGAGAAACCCTTCATCCCCTTCTCGATCAGGAACGCGGTCATCCCGCGCGCACCGGCTTCCGGGTCGGTCTTGGCGTACACGACGAGCGTGTCGGCGTCCGGCCCGTTGGTGATCCACATCTTGTTGCCGTTGACCACCCAGCCGCCGGAGACGCGCATCGCGCGCGTGCGCATCGACACCACGTCCGAGCCCGCGCCCGGCTCGCTCATCGCCAGCGCGCCGACGTGCTCGCCGGATACCAGTTTCGGCAGGTACTTCCGCCTCTGCGCGTCGCTGCCGTTGCGCCGGATCTGGTTGACGCACAGGTTCGAGTGCGCGCCGTAGGACAATCCGACCGAGGCCGAGGCGCGCGAGACCTCTTCCATCGCCACCACGTGTGCGAGATAGCCCATCGCGGTACCGCCGTAGGTCTCCTCGACGGTGATGCCGAGGAGCCCCAGATCGCCCATCTTGCGCCAGAGATCCATCGGGAACGCGTTGTCGCGGTCGATCGCCGCGGCGCGCGGCGCGATCTCGTCGGCGGCGAACTGCCGGACGGTCTCGCGCAGCAGGTCGATGGTCTCGCCGTGGTTGAAGTCGATCGAGGGCAGCGTCATCTCGTTCTCCGTGGCGCGGCGCGGTCAGCCGTCGCTCTTGCCGTGCATGACCATCAGCGTCTGCTGCATGATCGCGATCAGCGTCCGCTTGCCGCCGTGCTCGGCATGGACCTCGCCGCGGGTGATGCACAGCGTCCGTCCGGGCTTGACCACGAAGCCCTCGGCCACGATCCGGTCGCCCTGCGCCGGCGCGAGCAGGTTGATCTTGAACTCGGCGGTGAGCACCGACGAACCGGCCGGGAACAGCGTGTACCCGGCGTAGCCGCCGGCGGTGTCGACGAGGGTCGAGACGACGCCGGCGTGGACGTAGCCGTGCTGCTGCGAAAGCTCCGGCCGGGGCAGGATCGCGATCGCGCAGTAGCCCGGCTCGATCGCATCGAGCGTCGCGCCGATCAGCGCCATCGCGCCCTGCCGCGCGAAGCTCTCGCGGATGCCCTGCGGCCGGTCGG